>NZ_JAGMUE010000288.1:46062-74644 GCF_019049165.1 Streptomyces sp. AC627_RSS907 | reverse complement strand
GGGTGGAGGCGGGTGCGGGGCTGGAGGCGGTTTCGGTCGGGCGGGGCGGGGTGCCGTGCTCCGCCGCCGCGGTGTCCACGGGCGTGGGCACGTAGGAGTACGGGCCACTGCGCACGGGCTGCCTGGTGGCGGTCGAGTCGGGGGAAGAGGGGGTGACGGACGAGGACGTGGGAGTGGTTGGTGTGGTGGGAGTGGCCGGGGCGGCCGGGTTGACCGGGGTCCCCGGGGTGACGGGGGCCGCCGGACCGGTGGGGGTGGTGGGAACGGCCGAGCCGGCGGGCACGGCGGCCGGGTTGACCGAACCAGTGGCGCCAGGGGCCGGGTCGGCGGGCACGGGCGGGGCGTCGGGCCCGCCGACGCGCACATCGGCCGACGCGACCGGCGGTGTGATCGTGGCGCCTGTGCCGGGCGGGGAAGCGCTCTCGGGCGATGTGCGGTCGGGTACCGGGGTGTGGACTCCGGCGTCCCGGCCGTCGCCGCTCGGGCGCCCGGGGACGGCCTGCGGCTGGTCCGTTCGGCCCTGAGCCGTGTGCTGGACGGTTTCGTCGACCCTTCCGCCCCCTGACGGGGCGCCCGCCGTCGACAGCGGATCGGTCACCGGCGGTGATGTCACGTCCGTGACGGGGGCGGCGGCGCCCGGCGTGGTCCGGTCCGGCTGGGGCTGCTCCGCCTCCGCGGCGGGCGCGTGGTGCGGGTCGGTGCCCGGCTGTGGGGCAGTGGTGCCGCCCGGAGCCTGGTACGACGGTCCCGCGGCGGTGAGGGGCGGCGGTTGGCCGGCTGTGGACGCAGGTGCCCCGCCGGGGGCCGCGTCCGCGAACCGGTCCTGCTGCGAGGACATGCCCTCCGGCGCCGTGAACGGTGTGCCGGAGGAGATCCGCGAGGAGTCGGCGGCAACGGGGTCCGTGCCCGTGAGCGCGGCAGGAGGCACGACGGTGCCGGTGCGCGTGCCGACCGTGCTGTCGATGTCCACCGGGGCGCTGTCCGGCGCGGGGAGGAACGGCGCGTCGCCGGCGGCGGTCGCGGAAGAGCCGGACGTACCGGTATCCCCGTCCGCGGGGATACCGGAGGGCGTGAGCGCCGAGCGGACGGAGTCGGTGAGCCCGCTCGTCGGTTCGGCCGCCGTACGCGGGGACGCTCCGCTCGCGGGCGGGTCGGCGACCGGCGTGGAGGCCACGGGCGTCGTCGGATCGGCGGCGGGGAAACCGGTGCTTCCGGTCGGCTGGAGGAAGGTCGCGTCACCGTGGTCCGTGACACGGGACGCGGCGCTGTGGTCGTCGACGAACACCGGGCTGTGGTCGTCGACGAACACCGGTGAGACGTCGCTGACGTCGTTCAGGTCGGCCACGTCGGTGAAGTCGCTGACGTCACTGGCGTTGCTGACGTCCACCACTTCGCTCGGCGCGCTGACCTCACTGAACACGGACGCCCCGTCGTCCGACGGGGCGTCATCGGCGACAGGGGGGTGAGCGAGGGCGGGGTTGTAGGTGACCGCGGAGTCGTAGGTGACCACGGGCTCGGCCGCGGGAGTGGAGTCGTGGGCGACCGCCGGGTCGGCCGCGGGAGTGGCCGGAGAGGCGACCGGAGGGGCGGTCGGCGGCGCCGGGTAGCCGACCGGGGGGATCGCGGAGGCGGCCGGCGTGGGCTGGTGGAAGCCGGACGGCAGCGGGAGGGCGGACACCCCCGGGAGGCCCGTGGCAGAACCCGCCGGATCGGTCGTGACAGGGTCGACCGTGACCGGGGCGACCGGTGTCGGGGGGACCACCGTCGGATCGGCCACCGCCGTGTACGAGGGGTCCGCACCGCTCGAACCGGAACTCGTGACAGTGGGTGTGTACGGCAGGCCGTCGACGCCTGTGGGAGGTGGCGTGTACGCCACGTCGGCGGCGTCCGCCCCGGTGGAACCGGAGGCACCCGGACCGCCGGCACCGTTTTCGGACCCGCCGGTACCCGTCATCCCCGAAGCGCCGGAACCACCGACCCCGCCGCCACCGGCCCCGGACCCGGACCCCGCGGAGTTGGTGTCCTTGAACTTGTTCTTGTCGAAGACCGCCTCGTGGAATTTCAGACCCCCCTCACCCAGCCCGGTCTCAGCCGCCTGATGGAAGGCACCACTCGTACCGGCACTGAGGAACGTCCCGGCGCTGAGCGCGAACTTGCCTTCGTAGGCGAGCTTGGTGAACGCCTCGGCGAAGGTTTCGGCCTGTCCTTCGTTCAGGAAGGAGGTCGAGAGCTCGAAGGTCTCCTTCTTCCACTTCGACCCGTCCTTCAGCAGAGACTTCGCGATCGGTTGGGCCGCTTGTGAGAAGGCCCCTCCGAAGAGTCCAGCGAAGGCCCCCAGGACAGCGGACTTGCCGATGTCGGAGCCGTCGAACTTTTTGCGCTGCATCTCACCTGACGGCAGAGTCATCGACATGATCTGCGCGGCGAAAGTGGTGAACGCCTCCTGCACCGACTCGAGTACGACCGACAGCGGCGTGGGAATCGCCCGGTTGAGCCTGTTGAGGATCAACATGATCGCCGCCGCGGCCCGTGCCCGGGCCGCGGCCACCTGCAGGGCCGAGGTACCGCCGGTGAAGGCGGACGTAATCGCGATGATCAGCAGCTCGAACTGCAGGTTGTACCACTCGATCAACGCCTCGTACTGCGCCTCGCGCAGGCTGAAGGAGAGGTCGCTGCGATGGTCGGCGCGCTCGTCGAGGTCGTCGGCCATCTTCGCCAGGTGATCGATCCCCTGATCGTCGATGAGGTTCTTGACGCCCTCCTTGAAAGCCCGGCCCACATCCCCCGGCAGCTCATTTCCCACAGCGTTCACGGCATCCCCGATGGCCGCCGACCAGTCGCGCAGCGACTGACCCGTACCGGTGAGGGCATACCTGCTGGAGAACGCCTTGTCGGGGTTGCCGGTGGGCAGGCTCGCACCGGTGGCGACCTCGACGAATCTCTCCAGGCCGGGGGGAATGCCGGGAATCATGTCAGTGCTTTGCTCCGTTCCCGGAAGCGGTTGCCTGCTGAATGCTGTCGAGAGCGTCCATCTGCGGAAGGCGCGTCTGTTCCGCTTCGGCGAAGACCGCGTCGACCAGCCCCGTGAAGGCGTTGGTGATGGAGGCCAGTGCCTCCTTGATCTTCTCCTCCTCCTCGCGGATCTGCGGGCCCACCTGGTCGGCGAAATCGTCGCCTTCCCCTTCCGTCCCCCACCAGCCGGCGTGCGCGGCGGAGGCGCGCTCGAACCGGGGGATCAGGGCATGGCACAGCTCCACCGCCTCCGCGATGTTCTTGGACCGGTCCCTGATCCGGTCCACGTCCGCCGTGTAACCGGCACCCATGGCTACATCCCTTCCCTTCGCCTCGTGTTGTCGACGGTCCCGTACACCGGCACGTCCCCGTCGTCGTGGATCTCGTCGCGCAGCCGGCTCATGGGGGTGCGGGTCGCGGCCCGGGACGGGCCCTCCAGCAGCGAGCCGAAGATGTCGTTCCAGTCCACCTCCACGTCCTTCAGGCCGGTGCCGCCCGGAGAACGGTCGATGACCGGTCCGACCAGATCGACCACCTGCCGCGCCATCTGCGCACGGGCGGCGTTCACGGCTTCCAGAACGGCACCCGAGAGCTTCGCCGGCGGCATGGTCCGGTACTTGCCGTCGAGGAACTCCAGGTGCGTCAGGTCGCCCTTGGCTCCCACGGTCACCCGCACGGACCGGTCGGACGAACGGGCACTCGCCGAGGCCTGGTTCAAGGAGTGTCGCGCACGTGCCACGGCCTCCTCGGTCTCCTTCAGTCGCGCCATGGTCTGGGCGACCCGCTCCTCCATCGACTGACTCAACGCCGACTCCTCACTTGTCGTCCGGTGTGGTGTGGTGGGGCGGTACGGGGCACCCGTGCGGTCGTGAGGCCGTCACCGGCCCAGCGCCTGGGGCACGCCGCCCTCGTCGGTGCCCCACACGTCCTCGTCCTCGGGCAGCCAGGCCGTACGCTCCCGGTCCCCCTGGCTCTCGGTCTGTTGTCCGCCGCCCATGGGGGCGCCGCCCATCGGGGGCATGAACGGTGCGCTGCTCGCCGTCTGCATGCCACGTGTCGCGACGGCGTGCTCCTCGTCCTCGACGGTCTGGGCCGGGCCGGCCGCCCTCGCGGTCCGGGCGGTGGTGGGTTCGACGACGGTACGGACACGTTCGCCGGCCGTACCGCCCTGGGCCATCGGCGACATCATCCCCGGCGAGCCGGTGCCCGCGTACGGGCTGCCCGCGGAGCCCGCCGAGCCGGCGGAGGTGTCCTGGGAACGACCGAGGGCGGAGGACAGGTCGTCCTGGTTGTAGAGGTTGTCGGTGAAGGCCGACGCGTAAGGGGAAGCGGTGGAGGTGCCAGTGGGAAGGTATGCCGAGGCGTCGTCGTGCTCGGGCAGTGCCGCGATGCGCTGCCGGATCAGCTCCTCGTAGTCCGTGCCCTGCTGGGCGGTGTCGTCGTAGGCGGCCTGGATCTCGTTCATCCGTGCGTCGTACGCGGTCCGGGCGTCCTGACGGGCCTGCGCCGCGTCCGCGCGGGCCTGCTCCCGGGCGTCCTGTGCCGCCTGCTTCTCCTGCTCGTACTCCCGCTTCGCCTCGGCTTCCGCGGCGTCGGCCCGGTCGACGGCGTCCTGCTCCGCGGCGTCGATCTCGGCGATCCGGCGGTCGTGGTCCTCGCGAGCGGTGTCCTCGCTCACTCCTGCGGCGAGCCGGCGCTCGTACTCCTGCCTGGCCTCGGTCCGTTCCTGCTCGGCCTGTTCACGAGCCTGGTCCCGGTCCTGCTGCGCTTCGGCCTTCTGCTGCTCGTACTCCTGCTTGGCCTCCGCCTGCTGCTGATCGGCCTGCTGCTCCGCCGCGTCGCGTTCCGCCTGGGCGTCTGCCTTCTGCTGCTCATAGTCGGCCTGCGCCTCGTTCTTGGCCTGCTCGGCCTCCAGCCTGGCCTGCCGCTGCTCTTCGAGCTGCTCGGCACGGGCCTGCTCCTGCTCCCGCTCGACCTCGGCCTTCTGCTGCGCCTGCTCCTGCTCGGCCGCCGCCTTCTCGGCTTCCGCCTCGGCCTTCGCCGCCTCCTGCTCCTGCCGGGCTGCGGCCTTCTCGCGCTCCTGCTCGGCCTTCGCGGACTCCTTCTCCGCCTCAGCCTCCGCCCTCTGCTGCTCCTGCTCCTGCTTCGCGGCGGCCTTCTCCCGCTCCTGCTCCGCCTTCGCGGCCTCCTTTTCCGCGGCGGCTTCTGCCTTCTGCTGCTCCTGTTCCTGCTTCGCCGCGGCCTTCTCCTGCTCGTTCTGCGCCTTCGCGGCCTCCTGCTCCTGCTCGGCCGCCTCCTTCTCGGCTTCCGCCTCGGCCTTCGCCGCCTCCTGCTCCTGCCGGGCTGCGGCCTTCTCGCGCTCCTGCTCGGCCTTCGCGGACTCCTTCTCCGCCTCAGCCTCCGCCCTCTGCTGCTCCTGCTCCTGCTTCGCGGCGGCCTTCTCCCGCTCCTGCTCCGCCTTCGCGGCCTCCTTTTCCGCGGCGGCTTCTGCCTTCTGCTGCTCCTGTTCCTGCCTCGCGGCGGCCTTCTCCTGCTCGTTCTGCGCCTTCGCGGCCTCCTGCTCCTGCTTCGCCGCCGCCTTCTCCCGCTCCTGCTCCACCTTCGCGGCAGCCTTTTCCTGCTCCTGCTCGGCCTTCGCGGCCTCCTTGTCCTTGGCCGCCTCCGCCTTCTGCTGCTCCTGCTCCTTCTTGGCCGCGGCCCGGTCCCTCTCCGCGTCGGCCCGCTGCTGAGTCGCCTGCTGGGAGGCCAGAGCGGACTGCTCGGCGGCCTGCTGCTTCGCCTCGGCACGGTCCTGCTCGTTCCGCGCCTTCGCCGCCTCCTGCTCCTTCTTCGCCTCCGCCTTCTCTTTCTCCTGCTCCGCCTTCGCGGCCTCCTTCTCCTTCGCCGCCTCCGCCTTCTGCTGCTCCTGCTCCGCCTTGGCCGCAGCCTTCTCCTTCTCCTGCTCCGCCTTCGCCGCCTCCTTCTCCTTCGCCGCCTCCGCCTTGGCCGCCTCCTGGTCCGCCTTCGCCGCGGCCCGGTCCTTCTCCGCGTCGGCCCGCTGCTGAGTCGCCTGCTGGGAGGCCAGAGCGGACTGCTCGGCGGCCTGCTGCTTCGCCTCGGCACGGTCCTGCTCGTTCCGCGCCTTCGCCGCCTCCTGCTCCTTCTTCGCCTCCGCCTTCTCCTGCTCCTGCTCCGCCTTCGCGGCCTCCTTCTCCTTCGCCGCCTCCGCCTTCTGCTGCTCCTGCTCCGCCTTGGCCGCAGCCTTCTCCTGCTCCTGCTCCGCCTTCGCCGCCTCCTTCTCCTTCGCGGCCTCCTGCTTCTCCTTCTCCTGCTCGGCCTTCGCGGTCTCCTTCTCCTTCGCCGCGTCCGCCTTCGCCGCAGCCTTCTCCTCAGCCGCCTCCGCCTTCTCCTTCTCCCGTTCCTCCTTCGCCGCGGCCTTCTCCTTGGCCGCCTCCGCCTTCGCCGCGGACTTTTCCTCGGCCGCCTCCTGCTTCTCCTTCTCCTTCTCCTTCTTGGCGTCGGCCTTCTCCTTCTTGTTCTCCTCCTTGGTGGCGATGTCCGACAGGGACCGCTTGTCCTTGTCCGTCACAGTGGCGTCGAACGCTGCCGACGCCGTATGCAATGCATCATTTATTTTCGTGATGGCCTGGGCGCCGGCCGCCCCCAGCACCTGCTGCGCGGATTCGTTCCAGCGCCGAACCGCTTCCTCACCGATCTTCTTCCAGGTCTCCATGTCGTCGATCACGCCGTAGGACTTACCGCCGATGGCGATGTCGACCTGGAAGCCGGCAGCGGCACGCACAATGGTCCGGTAATGCCGCGGCCCCCCTTCGGTGTCGAACTCCGTGGGGGTGATGTTCTTGTCCAGGACATGCATACGGGCCTCTTGCAGCATGTCGTACAGCCAGCGGTGCGGGGAGCTTTCGGGCCGCCAGGCCCGCCAGGCCGTGTGCAGGTCGTTCGCGGCGTTGTAGAGAAGCGTCTGCGCCTCGGCGAGGGCGCGCGCCGGCTTCGAGGTGACGACGTTGTCCTCCAGCATGCTGGACGAGCCGTGGTCGCCGCCGCCGACCTGCTCGGCGTAACCCTTGTAGTTCTGCGCGAGCTTGTGGATCAGTTCCTTGAAGATGCTCGCCCCGGTACCGGCCCACGACTCGCTGCCGTCTCCGATGTCCTTCCTCTCCCACTGCCCGACGGTGTCGGCGGCGTCCTCGAAGAACTTGACCACCCGGTCGAACGTCTTCGCCGCGTCGTTGAAGGACCCGAGGTCGACCGCGTCCCCGTCGGCCACGGATATCCCGTGCTTCTCATACCCCTGAGTGGTGAAGGGCCAGAGCATCAACTGCCACAAGGCGTCGGAGGAACCGTTCACGTACTGCGCGAGAGGCTGCGTGTTCCACTCGACGTAACCCCCCTCCTTGTTCCATCCGCCCTTGTCCTTCAGGTACTCACTCGTCTTCTCCGTTCCCTGCAGCACATCGTCCCCACTGGGCGGAAGGGCGCTGCCGGACCGCCCGATGAACGTGATGTGCACCCGGTAGGCGTCGAGCTTCGTGCCGGCGGACGCCTGATCGTGGTGGTCGTAGTTGCGGTAGAACGGGATGGTGTAGTCCGTGCCGTGGGTCTGCCAGCCGCCCGACGCGATGAACCCGGAGACCGGGGCACGCCCGACGCGGTCGAGCCGGACATGCATCAACGGAATGTCGGCGTTTCCCTTGAGATGGTCGAACAACGCGCTCCGCTCGGGCAGGACGTAGCCCGTCAGCATGTCAACTGCCTTTTTCCAGTTGTCATCGTTGTTCCGCTGGGCGTCGACCATTTCAGTACTCCGGGGCGGCATTCAGGAAAACGGATGGGGTGAGTCTGCGCGTCCCGCTCCGGGGCGCCTAACTGCTCTTCGTCCCGGCGCCGGTGGTCGAGGCCGCGGCTTGGGACTGCTCACTCAGGTCACCTTGTACGGGCTCGAAGATGTCGGTGAACCTGGTGGCCGACATCTTCTCCAGGCTCGCCTGCTGTTCCTGCTTCATCTCCGTGATGGTGTCCCGGAGTGCCTGCTCGATGTCCCCGAACAGCACTTGGTGGTCCTTGATGACCTTGCTGATGCCCTCCGCCAGCGCCTGGATCGCCTTGTTGAGCGAGGCGCCGGCGACACCGCTGCTGTCACCCGCCATCCGACCGATGGCCAGGGGCTTGGTCGACGCCAGGGTGCCGGGGGTCAGCTTTCCCTCGGCGATGTAAGTGATCGCGTTCCCGTTGGCATCGTCCTTCATGATCTTCGCCAGATCGTTCGCGAACTCTTCGATGTGATTCTTGATGAACTGGTTCAGGAAGTCGCTGTCGAGAACCGTGGTCTTGGCCATGACCTTTCCTCTCCACACGAGATGCCGCGGCGTCCAGCGGCCGGACGACCGAGGTCGTCGGTCCCGGCCCGGCACGGCCGGGACCGACGACATCCGGGACTCGGTCGGTGCTCAGCCGCCGATCTTGACGGTCGACCAGGACTGCGCCCGGCTGGCCTCGCGGCGCTGGTAGTCCCCGGAGATGTCCCCCAGGAGGGCGCTGTGGGTGCTCAGGAGCCTCGAAATGTTCTCCACGGCCTGGTTCCACGCGGCCTGCACCCGGGCGTAGACGTCCTTGTCGTCACCGATCCAGCTCTCCTTGAGCTCGCCGAGCTCCATGTCGAGGTTGCTGACGATGGTGGCGATGGCCTGCGACTGCTGGATCATGTCCTGCCCCGCGTTGTCCGCGTGGTTGTAGTCGACATGGATGAAGCCGTCAGTGAAGTTGCTCATGTGGTCCTCGTCTTCGCCGATTGGGTGGCAGTTCCCGTCGGGCCAGTGGGCGAGGCCCGCGGGGTGAGCGGTCGAGCGGGTGCCGACGGTGGCGTTCGCCGTCGGCGGCGGGGCCTAGACGCTGGTCGTGGTCGTCCCGTTGAGGGCGTCGAACACGGATGTCGAGCGGGAGTACGCCGCGTCGATCGCCTCGTTCGCCGAGCCCTGCATCAACTGGTTGTCCTTCAGGGTGTTGTTGAGCTCGTCGACCATCTGGTCCATGTTCTTGAGGATGGTGTCGACGTGACCGTCCCACTGCGCCAGCAGCTTCTGGAATCCGCCGCCGTCGGCTCCCTGGTAGGCGTTGGCGAGGTTGCCCGAGGTGCTCTGCACGTCCTGCTGGCACCGGAGGACGGCACTGAAAGCCATCTCCAGCGCCATGATTCCGTTGCGTGTCGCCTGCTCTTCTGACTGCTGAATGGCCATGGAAAGAATGCCTTTCGGTGGGAGTCACCGAGCCATGGGCGCCTACGGCCCATGGGCCGGCAACACAGCTGCGCCGGCACGTCGGATCACCGGATCATGGGGACCAGATGCTAAACAGAGTTTCCTGGCGATGGCAATTACTCACCCGCGCTCCGCCAGGTCGAATAGCCATCCTCAATAGCGCTCAATAGAGCGGCAATCCCTTTTCGTGGACGCTCTATTGAGCACCACTCCGTCGAGGTCCGGACGGATGGGACATTCGCCGCCGCCCCGGTCACCGCCGGTCAGCGTGGCGCCACGTTGCGTCCGGGGAAAAGTTTGAGGTTTTCCTGAGGTGCGCGGGAGGCCACCTCAGTCGTCCGTCGCGCGCGCCGGGCAGCGCAGGCTGGTCCGTGCCGTCCCGTTCGACGCCGCGGCCGTGGAGAGGTCCGGTCCGCTGGGGAGCATGGAGAGCAACTGGGCGGGGACGGCGACGCGTTCGGCATCGCCGTAGCCCAGCGCCTTCAGCGCGTCCTGGGAGGTGACGCGGTACTTGATCCCGTCGTCGGTGACCACGTACGTGGTGTCCCCCAGGACATTGCCGCCGGCTCCCACCGCGTTGACCAGGGCGCCCTTCCCGGGACGGACCGCCACCGCCTCCACCGCCAGGCAGGCGGGCCGGACCTGCGGCGCCGGAACCTGCGCGGGCTGCGGCAGCGCGGTGTCCGGCAGCAGCCGCACGTCCACCGCGAGTTCGCCGTCGGCCGAGACGACGCCCGCGCAGGCCACGGCGCCGGCGGGCACGGGGACCAATCGGGGCGGCGTGGCGGGCAGACCGGCGTCGGTGACCGCGGCGGAGGGCGGGGCCAGGTGCTCGCTCAGCGCGTCGGCCCCCAGGGTGCGTACGGTGACGTCCCCACCCGCGTACGCCTTCGCACGCGTCCGCGGGTCACCCATCAGCAGAAGGGCCTCCGTGTCGCTGACGGGGACCAGACCCTCCTTCAGCAGCAGGTGGTACCGCGGGGCGGAGCCGGGGACGGTCACCCGGAAGAGCTGGCCGATCCGGCTGCTCCGCCCGGCGAGCGAGGGGCCCTGCGACCCCTGACCGGGCACCTTGAGCGCGGCCAGGTCGGGCCCCTGCGGGAAGGCGTCGAGGAAGGCGGCCGAGACCGGGCGCGGGTCGGTGGCGCCGTAGCCGAGGGAACCGGCTGCCTGGGCGGGCGCGTCGAGCCGCAGCCGCATGCCCCGCCACAGCAGGTACGAGGTCCGGCCGGGACCTTCCACCAGGACCGCTTCCGATGTTCCGAGGCCGCGCCCGCCCGGGACCTCGTCCGCCCCGTCCGCCCCGATGGCGAGGGCCGTGGCGGGCTGCACGACATCGGTACTGCGGGTGCGCAGCGCCGAGCACACCAGCCAGGGACCGTTGTCCAGGTCCGCCGGTGTGGGCAGGGTCTCGGGACCGTCCGGGATGCCCAGGGGCGTGCCGTGCGGAGTGCCCTTGAGCGAGGAGGTGCGCACCGTCTTGACCGTCAGCTCACCACCGGCGATCAACTGGGCGGATGCGAAGTTGCGTACGGGGCGCAGCCGTCCGTCCAGGTAGAGATAGCGGGCGCCGGTCTGCTCGTCGAGGACCAGGTTCCGCGAGGAGCGCCAGGTGTCGTTCCCGCCGGGTCTGACGAGCCCGAAGACGAAGAAGCCGGCGCAGAGCAGCAGGGCGATGAGGACGCCGATCGCGGCCCCGCGGTTGGTGCGGCCCAGCGGGCTCTCGGGTTCGTCGGGGTCGCTCCTGAGCATGGCCGAGGCCAGCCGGCCCATGATGAACAAGTGCGCCTGTATCTGGTCACGTTTGCTGTGCATGTCGCCGTTCTCCGAGGTCGTCAGCCGTTGAGGCCGCGCAGATAGCCGTAGAGCCCCACCGACCAGAGCAGCAGCGGGACCAGGCTGAGGGCGGCGAGGGAGTGCAGCAGTTCGGCCGCCCGTCCCCAGTAGGGCAGCAGCCGGCGGCCGGGCACGGTCCAGGAGGCGACGACCACCACGACGGCCAGGCCCATCAGGCCGGCGGTCAGGGCGAGCCGGTCCCCGGCGTCGACCGCCCGGGCGGCGGCGAAGATCAGCAGGACGGCGCCCCAGGCGCCCGCGGCGGTCAGCGACAGGCGCTGCCAGACGTTGCCGAGGCCCCTGCTGTGCAGGAGCAGCAGCAGGGACAGGGCGATGACGGTGCAGATCTCGGCGGGACCGGCGGAGACGAGCAGGCCCGTCAGACAGGGCAGGCAGAGGATGCCGATCGCGCCGTAGAACGCGGTCATCCAGCCGTCCGCCAGGGTCGACCGCTCCTCGACCTGGGCGGCCGGGTAGGGGTCGATGCCCTGCTGGAGCTGCTGGACGTTGGTCGGCAGGGGGGGCATGCGCATGCCCGCCAGGCGGAAGGAGAGCGAGGGGACGAAGCCCCCGAACAGCACGAGGACGACCGCGACGACATTGGACGTCTCCGCGATGCCGAGGCCGGCCAGCACCAGGCCGGCGCCGAGCGCGCCCGCGACGGCCAGGGTGGCCTGGCCCAGGAAGAGCGCCGGGTACATGCCCACCGCGGCCAGGGCGAGCACCGCCGCGCCGCCTCCGCCCGCGCAGGCGGCCAGCAGCCGGGAGCCGAGCACCTCGTGGCCGTCGGCCCCGCCCAGCCCGCCACCCGGCAACAGCCATCCGGCCAGGGCGAAGTAGGGCCCCGCCATCAGGCCGAGCAGCGCGCCCGCCCCGGAGTCGCCGACGGCGCGGGTGGCGGAGCCGGCGCCCGCGACGAGGAGCATCCCGGCGACGGCGGCGACCAGGGACCTGGCCCAGCCGGGCGCCCCGGGCAGGGCGAGGACGACCAGGCCGACGACGAGGACGGCCACGGCCAGACCGTGCAGCAGGCGCCGGCTCGCCTCGGCGGACCAGCCGTGGGGGCGCCGCCGCATGCTCGTGGAGATGCCGTCGACGAGGTCGTCGAGGTGGACCTCGGGCAGCGCCTCGGTGTGCGGCCGCAGGTAAAGCCACTCGCCGTCACGCAGGCCGAGTGAGTCCAAGGTACTCTCAGGGTCGAGCGGTGGGCCGCCGAGGCGTTGCAGTACCCAACCTCCGTGCTCCAGCCCGGACTCCGCCAGGTCCTCCCCTCCGTAGCCGATCACAGTGGGCAACAGATCGGCGACGGGGACGTCGGAGGGCACAGCCAGGTCAACGGTCCTGGCCGGTGCACGTACGGTGAGGCGGCACAGCGAGGCCGCCTGAGTATCTGTCATGGGTGGTCACGCTCTCTGCAGACCCGGTGCGGGTGTGACGGAAGCTGGATCGGGCGCGCCGGCCAGGCTGCCGAAAGCAGCGAGAAATGTGAGCGGGGCGCGTGTGCCGTGATTTCTACGCCACCACGCAGGAATACGCAAGCGCGCTAGCCGTCCGGTTTCCCGTAGCCACCTTTCGCAACGCTTCTTTTCGTCCTACAGCAATGTCGGACATCCCTTTCTCGTATTTCCCCGGACTTCTTTGAGGAGGCCATTCCTTGAGCGTGATCCTGTTCCGGAGGCCGGCCCGCCGTCGCGGCCCGGAACTGCCGTCCGGAGAGCTGAGTCTTCAGGAGCCGCCGACACTTCCGGAGGTCGTGCCGGACAGTTCCGCAGTGTGGACGTACCTGCCGATGGCCCTGATGTCGGTGTCGATGATGCTGATGTTCATGCGTCCGGGGATGAGCGGCGCGAGCGGCGGGTTCATGTACGTCGCGCTCGGCATGATGGTGCTGGGGTCCGCGGCGATGATGGTGGGCCAGGTGATGCGCCGCAACGCCGAGCGCAAGCAGCGGACGAAGGGCGAGCGCCGCGACTACCTGCGCTACCTGGCCCAGACCCGCCGCAAGGTGCGTGCCTCGATCGGGGAACAGCAGCGCGCGCTGGCCTGGCGGCATCCGGAGCCCGGCACACTGTCGTCCCTCGTGCGCACCACCAGGCTCTGGGAACGCCGGGCGTCCGACGAGGACTTCGCCGAGGTGCGCATGGGGGTGGGCGACCAGCGCATCGCGATGCGGCTGACCCCGCTCGCGACGAAGCCCGTCGAGGACCTGGAGCCGCAGTCCGCGCACGCGCTGCGCAGCTTCACCCGGGCCTACTCCACGGTGCGCGACCAGCCGGTGGCCATCTATCTGCGGGCCTGGTCGAAGGTGCTGCTGCGCGGTGACGAGGAGGAGATCCGGGGCCTGGTACGCGCGTTGCTGGCCCAGCTGGCGGTCTTCCACTCCCCCGACGACCTGTGGATCGCGCTGTGCGTGTCGGACGAGCGGCGGACCGAGTGGGAGTGGGCCAAGTGGCTGCCGCACAGCCTGCACCGGCACGAGCAGGACGGGGCCGGCCCGGCCCGGCTGATCACCTCGGCCTTCGGAGAGCTGGAGAACCTGCTGGGCCCGGAGTTCCAGGAGCGTCCCGCCGCCGACCCGGAGGCGGTGCCCGGCCGGGAGGAGCCCTACATGGTGATCGTCCTGGACGGGTCCTCCGTGCCGGGCGGCCACCGCTTCGACGGCCACGGTTACCGCAATGCCGTGGTACTGGACCTGTCGGGGGCGCTCGCCTGGAAGCCGGGGCGGACCACGCTGCGGCTGGAGGTGCTCGACGGCGCGGTGTCGCTGGTCCGTACGGACCGGGACCGCAAGGAGCAGACGGCGCTGCTGGGCCGCCCGGACCGGATGGGCCCGGCCGGGGCGGCGTCGCTGGCACGGCTGCTGGCGCCGTACCGGATGAGCGTGGGAGGGGACGACGCCAAGCCGCTCTCCACGGACGTGGAACTGACCGCGCTGCTGAACATCCCGGACCTTTACCGGCACGAGCCGGCCACCCTGTGGGAGCGGCACACCGGCAGTGCCCGGCTGCGGGTCCCGATCGCGGTGAGCAGCGACGGCAGGCCGCTGGAGCTGGACATCAAGGAGTCGGCGCAGGGCGGTACGGGGCCGCACGGCATGCTCATCGGGGCGACCGGTTCCGGCAAGAGCGAGCTGCTGCGGACGCTGGTGCTGGGGCTGGCCCTGACCAACTCCTCGGAGACCCTCAACTTCGTCCTGGTGGACTTCAAGGGCGGGGCGACCTTCCTGGGTCTGGACGAACTCCCGCACACCTCGGCGGTGATCACCAACCTGGCCGACGAGGTGTCCCTGGTCGCCCGCATGCAGGACGCCCTGCACGGCGAGCTGATGCGCCGGCAGGAGCTGCTGCGCGCGGCGGGCAACTACACCTCCGCCCTGGAGTACGAGAAGGCACGGCAGTCGGGGCTGCCGCTGCAGCCGTTGCCGAGCCTGTTCGTCGTCGTGGACGAGTTCAGTGAACTGCTCGCCGCGCACCGCGACTTCATGGAGCTGTTCGTGATGATCGGCCGGCTCGGGCGCAGCCTCGGGGTGCATCTGCTGCTGGCGTCCCAGCGGCTGGACGAGGGACGGATGCACCAGCTCGAAGGCCACCTGTCGTACCGGATCGGTCTGCGGACGTTCTCCGCGATGGAGAGCCGCGGGGTGCTGGGTGTCCCGGACGCCTACGAGCTGCCCTCACAGCCGGGCAGCGGCTTCCTCAAGAGCGGCGTGGACGCGTTGACCCGGTTCCGGGCGGCGTACGTCTCGGGCCCGTACCGGCAGCGGCACCGCAGCCCGGCGGTGCTGGCGCAGGTGGCCCGGCAGGTGGTGCCGTGGACGGCCGACTGGGTGGTGCCGCGGGCTCCGGCGGACGGCGGACCGGTGGAGGAGGGCGAGGACACCGCGTCCGGCGCGGACGCCGCCGACGAGGGTGACACGCTGCTGTCGGTGGCGCTGGACCGGCTGCGGGCCTCGGGTCCGCCCGCCCACCAGGTCTGGCTGCCGCCGCTCGACACACCACCGACCCTGGACCAGATCCTGCCGCCGGTGGCTCCCGATCCACGGCACGGTCTCACCACGACCGACTGGCCACTGCGCGGCAGGCTGACAGTGCCGGTGGGCATCGTGGACCGGCCGTTCGACCAGTTGCGGGACCTGCTCACCGTGGACCTGTCGGGGGCCGGCGGGCACGTGGCCGTCGGCGGTGGCCCGCAGAGCGGCAAGAGCACGCTGCTCAGGACCGTCATCACCGCCCTGGCCCTGACGCACACACCGCGCGAGGTGCAGTTCTACTGCCTGGACTTCGGTGGCGGCACGCTCGTCGGCCTGACCGGGCTGCCGCACATGAGCGGGGTGGCGTCGCGCGTCGACAGCGAACGGGTGGGCCGCACCCTCGCCGAGGTCAACTCGATCCTGACCCGGCGGGAGCGGTTCTTCATCGAGCAGGGCATCGACTCGATGGCCACCTACCGCCGGCGCCGTGCCGCGGGCGAGTTCCCCGACGAGCCGCACGGTGACGTCTTCCTGGTCGTCGACGGCTGGTCCACCGTCCGGCAGGACTTCGACCGTCATCTCCCCACCTTCGGCGCACTCGCCGCGCGCGGACTCAACTACGGCGTGCACCTGATGATCGCGACCGCCCGCTGGGTGGAGCTGTCCTCGGCGGTCCGCGACCAGATCGGCACCCGGCTCGAACTGCGCATGGGGGATCCGATGGACTCGCAGATCGACTCCCGCAAGGCGGCGACGGTACCGCGCAGCCCGGGGCGCGGTCTGACGTCGGACAAGCTGCACTATCTGGCGGCGCTGCCGCGCATCGACGGAGTCGAGGACGCCGAGGACCTGGCGGAGGGCGTGGCGGGGCTCGTGGCCTCGATCGCCGAGAGCTGGACGGGACCGGTGGCGCCCCAGGTGCGGATGCTGCCGGCGCGGCTGCCCCTCACCGAACTGCCACCGCCTCCCGCGCAGCGGCCCCTGCGGATCGCCATCGGCCTGGACGAGAACGAGCTGGAACCGGTCTGGCACGACTTCAGCGAGACCCCGCACCTGCTCGTGGTCGGCGACGACGAGTGCGGCAAGACCAACCTGCTCCGGGTGGTCGCCAAGGGCATCACCGACCGCTACACCCCGGCCGAGGCCCGGATCATGGTCGTGGACTACCGGCGCGAACTGGTGGCGGCCGTTCCCGAGGAGTACCGCATCGGGCACGCCGTCTCCTCCGACATCCTCAAGGAGCTGATCGACGGAGCGGCCCAGGCGGTGCGCGGCCGGCTGCCGGGCGAGGACGTCTCCCCGGCCCGCATGAAGCTCTGCGACTGGTGGACGGGCCCGCGGCTGTTCGTCCTGGTCGACGACTACGACATGATCGGCTCCGGTCCGATGACGCAGCCGTTCGCTCCGCTGCTCGACCAGCTCGCGCTGGGCTGGGAGGTCGGACTGCACATCGTGGCGGCCCGCTCGTCCGCCGGCGCCGGCCGCGGCCTGGGCGAGCCGATGCTGCGCAAGCTCCAGGAACTCAACACGCCCGCGCTGCTGATGTCCTGCCCGCCGAGCGAGGGCTTCCTGTTCGGCAGTGTCAAGGGCCGTGAGCTGATTCCGGGCCGCGCGCTGCGTATCGCCCGCCGCAAGAGCGTCCAGGTGCAGACGCCGCTGTTGGAGGGATCCCGGTGACGGCACGGGGTGGCCGGGCCGACACCCGCCGACCGGACCGCGCACACCGCCGGACACCCTGGCACGGTCACCGCGCGAACACTCGTCCCGGCCCCGTGCGCCCGCCCCGCCACGAGGACGGCCGGCACCGGCCCGCCGCCCGGTGCCGGCGCCGCGCGGTGGCCGGTGCCCGGGACCTCACTCACGACGGGGGCGCGGCGCTGCCGGTCCGGCGGCCCGGCGGCAGCCAGCCCCTGGCCCGGCCGCGGGGTATCACCACCGCCGCCCAGCCCACCAGCAGGACGAGTCCGGTCACGGCGCCGGCGGCGGCGAGGGCACGGTGACGGGGCGTCGGATCGGCGGCGGCGGGCAGCCGCGCGGGCGGGGCCCCGGCGGACTCGGCCCCGCGGTCGTCCGCGTCCCGCACGAGGGTCAGCGCCGCGGTGGGATCGAGCCGCGGCGGGTCCGCCGGATAGGCGGTCTCCAGGAGCCGCCGGCGGACCGCCGCACCACTCAGCGCGGGCCGGCGGGCCCGGACCAGCGCGGCGGCGCCGGCCACCTCGGCCGCGGCCAGCGAGGCGCCGGACCCGATGTAGTGGCCCGAGCCGCGCGGACCGACGCTGACCATGCCGCTGCCCGGTGCCGCCAGGTCCGGTTCCCAGGCGGCCGGAGCGCTCTCCTGCCGGGTGCCGCCGGCACCGAAGTCGACCACGGCCAGGGCACCGGGCGCGGCGGCCGGCCAGTAAGGGCCGGTGGGCTGCTCCCCCTCCGGGCCGAGTTCCTCGTCCGGTACGGCGTCGGGGGCCGCGGGCGCGACCACCAGCGCGCCCCGGTCGGCCGCGTGGGCGACGGCGTCGGTCAGCTCCTCCCGGCCCGTGCGCAGGGCATGGCCCACGTAGATGACCCGGGCCCCGCTGTCGGCGGCCGTGCGGATCGCGTCCGCGACGAGCGTGGCGTCGGGCACCCCGCGGTCGTCGGTGCCGCGCAGGGCGAGCACGTCCGCTTCCGGTGCGACGCCGACGACGCCGCTGCCCTTGCGCTCGGCGGCGGCGATGAGGCCGGCCGCGAAGGTGCCGTGCCCGACGCAGTCGTCGCCCGCTCCGGCGACCGCCGTCACCCTGCCCGCCAGGGCGGGGGCGTCCGGGGAGACACCGGTGTCGACCACCGCCACCGTCACCCCGGCGCCCCGGGTGACGCGCTGGGCGGTGGACAGCCCGAGGGTCGTCTGCGACCAGACGGCGCCGGTCGCGGTGGTCCGCGACGCGCCGGTGCAGGGCCGTCCGTCGCCCAGGCGGACCGGCAGTGGCGGCAGGAGGGTGGTGCCCGGGTCCTGGCTTCGGACCCCGGCGCCCGGTGCCGCGGCGGCGGGCACCGCGGTGACCGTGAGCAGCACGGCGGCGGCCACCGCACAGGACGTATGACGATATGTCAGGAAAAGTGCCATGTGCAGCATCATACGCGTGGCGCGCACCCCGTCTCCCGTCAACTCGACTGACAAGCAACCGAGTTGAGTCATTCACACCAGCACCAGGAGGTCTGAGGCACGTGTCACGGCAACTACTCATGGTCGGCTCGCACCGGCCGGACGGACTCCGGACGATCGGTGAGGCCCTGGCGCAGGCCCGCACCGGCGCGGTCATCCGGGTCCACCCCGGCCGGTACGCGGAGAACCTCGTCATCAGGAACCGGGTGACGATCGTCGCCGAGGGCGATCCGGGCGCGGTCGAGATCTGTCCCGGCTCGGGCAGCGCCGTCACGCTCCTGGCGGACGCCGTGATGCTCAGCGGTGTGACCCTGCGCGGCCGCGACAAGGAACTCGCGGTCGTCGACATCCCGACCGGGCAGGTGGCCCTGGACTCCTGCACCGTGGTGGGCGCGGGGTGGACGGCGCTCCTGGCCCGCGCGAAGGGCTCCCTCGCCGCGCGCGGCAGCCGGGTCTCCAACCCAGGGGGCGCCGGGTTCGTGGACACCTCCGAGGCGGAGAGCGTCGTGGAGGACTGCGGGTTCGAGAACTTCGGCACCTCGGCGGTGGTGATCGGCGAGAACGGCCGGCCGCTGATCCGCGACTGCCGCATCCGCGGTGCGCGGGCCAACGGCGTCCTGGCCACCGGGGAGGCCACCGGCACCGTCGAGAACTGCGACATCTCGGGTACCGACAAGCCCGGTATCGCCCTGGAGGGGCACAGCTCCACCCAAGTGGTCCGGACCACCGTGCACCACACATCGGTCGGGCTGCTGGTGACCAGCGTGGCCCGGCCCGAGATCCAGGACTGCGTCTTCGAGTCGCTCGCGGAGAACGCCGTCGTCGTCACCGGCGGCGCCGACCCGGCGCTGCACCGCTGCGTCACCCGGCGCACGAAGCTGAGCGGCCTGCTGGTCATGGACCGTTCGCGGGGCACCTACGAGGGCTGCGAGTTCCTGCGCGCCGAGGGCTCCGCCGTCCGCGTCCTGGAGGGCAGTTCACCCCTGCTGCGGGACACGACGGTGCGGGACTGCTCCGACCCGGCCGCCGCCGTGCTGGTGGCGGACGACTCCACCGCCGAGTTCGACCGCCTGAGCGTCTCGGGGGCGGCCGCGACGGGCGTCCTCGTCCGTGCCCTCGCCGACCCCCTGCTGCGCCACGCGCGGATCACCGGCTCCGGCGGACACGGCGTGGAGGTCACCGGCGACGGCCGGGGCCGGCTGGAACACTGCGAGATCGAGGCGGCGGCCGGAGCCGGCCTGAAGATCGACGACTACGCCGCTCCGGAGATCCACGACACGGTGGTGCGCGGTGCCGGACAGACCGGCGTACTGGTCGGCGAGCACGGTCAGGCCGTCCTGCGGGACTGCGCCGTCGAAGGCAGCGCCGACGCGGGCGTGAGCGTGGGACGCGACGCCGAGGTGACCCTGGAACGGGTCCGGGTGAGCGGGGCGAGGGCCCACGGCGTCCAGGTGCTCGCCGGGGGCCGGGGGGCGCTCACCGACTGCGAGGTGACGGGGAGCACCGGGGACGGGGTCCGGGTGGACAGCGCCGAGACCGTCTCCGTCCTGCGCTGCGTGGTGCGCGACAACCGCGGTGCGGGCCTGCGGCAGGCGGTGGCGGATGCCGGGCTCGCCGTCGATGCCCTCACCAGCTCCGACAACGGCGACCCGGACGCCTGGGGCGAGGACGCCGGTGCGCCGGCCGCCTCCGGCGCGGCGGGCCGGGCGGGGCCGGGGTCCGACGAGGGACCCCTGGCGGCGCTGCGGTCCCTGATCGGGCTGGACAACGTGAAGCACCAGGTGGAGACGCTGGTCAACCTCAACCAGCTCGCCGAGCGCCGCCGCGGGCTCGGGATGCCCGTCGCCTCGATGAGCCGGCACCTGATCTTCGCCGGCCCGCCGGGCACCGGCAAGACGACCGTCGCCCGGCTGTACGGCAGCATCCTGGCCGAACTGGGCGTGCTGCGCTCGGGTCACCTGGTCGAGGTGTCACGCGCGGATCTGGTCGCCCAGGTCATCGGCGGTACGGCCATCAAGACGACCGAGGCGTTCAACCGGGCCCTGGGCGGCGTGCTGTTCATCGACGAGGCCTACACCCTGACTCCCGAGGGCGGCGCCTCCAACGACTTCGGCCGCGAGGCCGTCGACACCCTGCTGAAGCTGATGGAGGACCACCGCGACGACGTGGTCGTGGTCGCGGCCGGCTACTCCGAGGAGATGGAGCAGTTCCTGTCGGCCAACCCGGGCCTGGCCTCGCGCTTCACCCGCACCATCGGCTTCACCAACTACACGGTGGACGAACTCGTCACCATCACCGAGCACATGTGCGCGCAGCACCGCTACGAACTCGGGCCCCTGACCCGGGAGGCACTGGTGCTGCGCTTCGAGGGCATGACCCGCGACGCCGCCTTCGGCAACGGCCGCGCGGCCCGCGCGGTCTTCGAGGAGATGGTCGACCGGCAGGCCTTCCGCCTCGCGACCGCCGCGGACCCCGGCGAGCGGGACCTGGTCCTGCTGCTGCCCGCGGACGTCGGGGACAGGGAGGCGGCCACCGTCGGCGGCGACGGCGCGCCGGCCACGGACGACGACGGCGACGGCGACCCGATGGCCGAGCTGACCGCCATGGTGGGGCTGGAGTCCGTCAAGCACGAGGTGACCGACCTGGTCAGCCTGCTGTCCAACGCACGCCAGCGGATCGCAGCCGGACTGCCGAGTCCCCGCATCAGTCACCATCTGGTCTTCACCGGGCCGCCCGGCACCGGCAAGACGACCGTGGCCCGGCTGTACGCCAGGCTCCTGCATTCCTTGGGCGTGCTGCCCGGCTCCCGCCTGGTGGAGGTGGCGCGGGCCGATCTGGTGGGCCAGTACATCGGGCACACCGCGCAGCGCACCAAGGAGGTGTTCACCAGCGCGCTGGGCGGTGTGCTGTTCATCGACGAGGCGTACACCCTGACACCCGAGGGCGGAGCCGCCAACGACTTCGGCCGCGAAGCCGTCGACACCCTGCTGAAGCTGATGGAGGACCACCGCGACGAGGTCGTCGTCATCGTGGCGGGCTACACCGAGGAGATGGAGCGGTTCCTCGCCTCCAACCCCGGGCTCTCCTCCCGGTTCTCCAAGTTCGTCACCTTCGAGGACTACACCACGGAGCAGCTCGTCACGATCGTCTCGCGGCACGCCGCGACGTCCGGGTACACCTGCGGCACCGACACCCTTGCCGCACTGCGCGCCCACGTGGACGCGCTGCCCAGGGACCGCTCCTTCGGCAACGCCCGGCTGGCGCGGCAACTGCTGGAGACGATGATGACCCGGCAGGCCCGGCGACTCGCCGCGGTCGGCTCACCGAGCGTCGAGCAGCTCACCGCACTGCTGCCCGAGGACCTGCCCGCGACGGACGGTGGCCGGGTGCGCCCGCGTCCCGCGCCGGCAGCGGAAATACCGGTCGCGCGGTGAACCGGGGCGCCGTGCGGTCCGTTCTGCGCACAGATCGCTTTCTCCGTGAACCGTTTCCCGACCGAGGCAAGGAGCGCCGTGTTGCCAGCACCGAAGGCGGCGGTGACCGTACTGACCGGTCCCCGTCCCCTGCCCCCCGTACCGGCGGACCGGTCGGCCCCGCCACCCGGGGCCGGTCCGGGACGGGCCCGGACCCCGTACGCCCGGGTCTCCGCCGGACCGGTGCTCCACGGCGGCTCGCCACGGCAGGACGCGGCCCGGACGGACAGGAGGACGGACGGCATGGCACAGGACCAGGACACCGGCACGGCAGCGCCGCCCGTGGACATCCTGCTCGCCGCCACCGTCGCCCGGCGGTTCTACCTGGCTCAGCAGTCGAAGGTCGAGATCGCCAGGGCCATGGGCATCAGCCGGTTCAAGGTGGCCCGGCTGCTCGACGCGGCCGTCGCCCACCGCATCGTCCGCATCGACATCAGCGTCCCGGCGCAGATCGACACGGCCCTCTCCCGGCGGATGCGGGAGCGGTTCGCGCTGCGCCACGCGGTGGTCGTCGATCTGGCGCACGAGGGCACACACGCCGAAACGGCGCCCGTCCTGCCGTGGCTCGCGGAGGCGGGCGCCCGGCTGGTCACCGAACTCGCCCGGGAGGGCGATGTGATCGGCCTGGCGTGCGGCCCGGTGACCGACGCGCTCACCGCGGCCGTCGACCGGCTGCCCCCGTGCGAGGTGGTCCAGCTGGCGGGCACCGTGGCGCCCGACCCGTTCGGCGAGGACGCCGTGGCACCGGTGCGCCGGCTGGCCGCGGCGGCGGACGGCAGGGCCTTCACCCTCCACACGCCCCTGGTGCTGCCCAACCCGCTGACGGCGTCCATCCTGGCCCGTCAGCCGTCGATCGCCGACACCCTCCGGCAGTTCGGCCGGGTGACCCGGGCCGTCGTCCCGGTCGGCGGGTGGGAGACGGGCGGCTCCGCCCTGTACGACGCGTCGGCACCGGACGAACGCTCGGAGTACCACGCCCGCGGGGCCCGCGCGGAGATCTGCGGCCTGGTGCTCGACGAGAACGGCCGTACGGTGCCCACGGACATGGACGACCGCATGATCTGCGTCGACGCCGACACCCTGCGCGCCGTCCCGGAGGTGATCGGCGTCACCGGCGGCGCGGGCACGCACACGGCGCTGCGGGCGGCACTGCGGTCCGGCTGCCTGAGCGGGATCGTCACCGACGCGGAGACGGCCGCGCAGGTCCTGCGCTCCTCCGGGGCCCGGCCGGACGGCACCGCACCGCAGCCGGGAGCCCGGCCGCCTGCTCGGTGACGCCCCGTCAGGTCGGCTTCGACGGCCCGTCCCGTCAAGGCAGTCGGCCCCGTGGGCGCAGGTGTCACCGCCCCCGTCGCGCACGGAGTCGGCGTGACGCCA
Organism: Streptomyces sp. AC627_RSS907; assembly: GCF_019049165.1. Lineage (NCBI taxonomy): Bacteria > Bacillati > Actinomycetota > Actinomycetes > Kitasatosporales > Streptomycetaceae > Streptomyces > Streptomyces sp. AC627_RSS907. Next base: position 51,583 of record NZ_JAGMUE010000288.1, on the reverse strand, counting down.
GGGTGAGGCGGCAGGGTCACTCGGTCCCGGGGCCCAGGCGGAACGACGCCCGGCCCGGCGGCGGTCCGCCCCGGACGGCACTCCAGGGGCGGAGCGGCACCGGACCCGCATTCCCGCTCTTCCCCGTGGACACCGGCCCGGCACCCCCGGGTCGCCCCACGGTTCCGCCCTCCGCACGGCCGTCGTGGCACCCGTACGGCCCCTCCCTCCGCACGGCCGTCGTGGCACCGTACGGCCCCTCCCTCCGCCGCTGTGACGCGTGCGGAGGCGGCCCGCCGTCGGCTCTCGTGACGGACCGGCACCGCGTACCCATCCGATCGAGGACAGTGATGACCGAACAGAGCCCTGACGAGACGACCGCCGAAGAGGCGCCCGTGCCCGCGGCCCTGGCCTCCGGCGCCGCGCCCGGCGACGAACCCGCCCAGGACGGCGGCGACGCCGGCGGTGAACCGGTGGCCGGCCCGCCGGGTGAGGACGGTCCGCCCGTACCGGACGAGATCCGTGAGGCGGGCCGGCTCGCCCCGGACCACTGGCTGGGCATGGTGGACCCGACCTGGACCGGTGACGGCGAGCCCCCCGAGTGGGCCACGGTCGGCCGGTGGCGGTCGGGACTCGACGGTGAGATCGAGGAGTGGCAGGACAACCCCGGGTACCGTCCCTCGCCGCGTGCCCTGGGCTGGCCCGAGCCGGAGGACGAGGTCGACGCCGCGGTGCAGCTCGCGGCGACCGGCTACGGACCCGGCGAGGCCGTCGCGCAGGCTCTCACCGGCCGCGAGGTGGCCGTCCTGACCAGTCCGGCGGGCACCCCGGTGACCGCCACCACCCCCGAGGGCGAGCCCGTCGTCCCCCTGTTCACCTCTCCGGTGTTCCTGCACACCGCCGGTCGCTTCGCCTTCGACCTGGTCCGCGTCGACGACCTGCTTCCGCAGGTCCCCGAGGGACACGCGCTGTACCTGAACCCGTCCGGACCGGTCAGCATGACCCTGGACCCGCAGGCCCTGCGCGAGGCCGCCGACGCGGCGGGCACCGGGGAAGCCGCGGCGCCCGCCGGGGCCGACGGCGGGCCGGCGGCGCACCGGATCGCCACCGCCGGTTCGGACGCCCCCGGCGCGGGCACTTCCGGGACGGACGCCCCCGGCGTGCCGGAAGCGGCGGAGCAGGAGGCCCAGGACGGCGGTTCCACGGCGGCACCCGGCGGGTCGCAGGGGTGAAGCGCTGGTCATCCGCCCGCACGCGCCGGCGCGGGGGTGCCGGCCCCGGCGCGGACGGGGCCGGACCGCCGCCGTCCGCCGTCCCGCTCGTCGAGGACGTGGACGGGCTGCTGCTGCTGCGCTCCTCCGAGGACGACTCCCTGAGCCTGGCGGGCCTGGCCGAGGTGGCGCGTGCGGTGGGCGTGGAGCAGGACACCGTCACCGTGCTGGTCGGCACGCCCGACGACGGCCCGTCCGGGCGCGGTGTCTGGACCCGGCTCGGAACGCTCCTGGACTCGCTGCGGAACAAGGGCACACGGCAGGTGCGGCTGGTCATGCCCGGAGCCGGGGACGACCGGCCGGAACGCACCAGCGTGGCCCGCCGGATCGCCGACGCCTGGCAACTGGACGTCATCGCGCCCGACGGCCCCGTCCTGATCACGCCGGGCGGCACGCTGTTCGTGGACGGCGAGAGCCCGGCCGCCGGCGCCTGGTGGCACTTCCCGCCCGGCGACCGGCCCCGCAAACTGGGCCCGCGGGCTCCCGCACCCGGTTGGCAGGCCGCGCTGGGCCGGCTTCCGGCGCGGACGGACGGCGGGTGCCTGGTGGAACAGATACCCACCGGTGTGCTGATCCGTCCCGCGCAGTCCCCGCGGCCGGACCCGCTCCACCTCTGCTTCGCGATACCCATGGACGCCGTACGGCCCACGGTGGTGGTCGGTGTGCCCCGGGCCGAGGACGTCTCGGCCGACGAGGTGGCCGCCGTCCTCGGCGCGCTGCCCGCCGCGCAACGTGCCGCCGCGCGGCTGGCCCCCGGCGGCCGGCGGGACGCGCTGCGGCTGGCCCAGTCGGTGGCCGACATGCTCGCCGCCGAGGTGGAAGTACTCACCGGCGTACCGCTGTTGCCCGAGCACCCGGACGGACAGGCGGGCGTCAGGCCGACCGTGGTGGGCTCGGACGGGAAGCCGGGCTGGCAGCCGTTCGTCGGCGCCGTCGCCTGCCGCCCGGCCGGCCCGGACGGGCAGCCGCCCCCGCTGCGGGTGGTGGAGGGGCATCCGCTGCCCCTGGGCCGCCCGGGTAAGGGGACCGTGTCCCTGACGGAGCGGTGGAACGCCACCGCGACCAGGGCGGGGCTGGTCGTGTGGGACAGCGGGGGGCCGCCCCCGCCCCTGGCCGAACTGGCCGTGGACCCGGACACGTGCACGGTCGAACTGGGGCTTCCGGGACAGCCGGTGGACGACTCGATCCTCCCGGCGCTGACCCGGCTGCTCATCGCGTTCGGGCCGCGGGCCGCGGCGCGCGTCACGCTTCTGGTGCGGGGCAGACTCCTCGGTCATGAGAGCGGACTGCGCCGCCTCGCGGCCCAGCACGCCGTCCCCGGCATCCGTTACGTCACCTCCCCCGGCGCCCGCGGCACGGCAGGGCGGGACGGGGCGACCCCACGGACCGCGCCGGTGCGCCGCGGCGAGGGCGGGCCCCGGACCGGCCCGGCGCCCGTCCCCCGGCCGCCGTCCGCGAAGACGGAGACGCGGCCCGAGGACGCCGCCCGCGCCGGCGGTCGCGTCCGCGCGGGGACCGCGGATCACCGCGCGTCGGAGCGGGCCGGGGCGCCGCGTACGAGCGGTGCCGCTCCGTCGCACGAAACGTTGCTCGACGTGCTCTCGGGGGCCGGCTCCCGGCCCGGTACCGGCGGAGGTGACGAGCTGTATCCCCGCGTGGCCCCTTCCACCGCCTCCTCGGAGGGCACCGGACAGGACCCGGCACCCGCGTCCCGGCCACGGACCACCGCGGCCCTCGACGCGGCGGGCCACCGGCCCGCCGGACCGCCGGAGACGAGGCCGCGGCCGTCGGACCCGGAGGAGGAACGTCCTCGCGACGAGCCGGCCGAGCGGACGGCCGGGCCGTCCGCGACGGCCCTGCGCCCCGGCGGCGACGAGGCGTCCGGCCGCACCGGCCGGGAGCGGCCGCCGGCCGGACCGCCCGCGGGGCCGACGGTACCGTCCCGGGACACGGACGCCGAGGAGCCGCCCGCCGGAGCCGCCTCGTCCGGCCCGGGAGCCTCCGGCACGGCCACCGTCCCGTCCGGTCCCGGCACCACCGCCGCCCCGCGCCCCGCCGGCACGGAGGTGTCCGGCGGTACGTCCCCGGGCACCCCGGACCGGGCACCGGCCGCCCCGAGCGAACAGCCGGCACCCCGGCCGGCGCGGATACCGGCCGGCGCGGCGCCGGCCCTGCTGCCGGGCCATGTGAGCAGCGACGGGGAACGGACGGCCCTGCGCGACCTGGTCACCGAATGGGAGCGGCACGCCGCCGCCGTGGCCCGCGTACTCACCCGGATGCCGGCCCTGCGCGGCCAGCAGATGGAAGCGGCGCGGACCGACCTGGTGGCCGCGCACGTGTACCTCACGGCGACGGAGGGCCCGCTCAGCCACCGCGCACTGCTCCGGGACCTGCGCACGGGCGAGGGCAGGCTGTCCGCCTACGCCGCCTGTCTGGCGTCGGCGCTGCGCAGGCTTCCCTCCTATCGCGGGGTGGCCCTGCGCGGCGCGGTGGCCGAGGGGGGCGGGGAGCCGCCCGAGGTGGGCCGGCTGCTCCAGGACCCGGGCCCGATCAGCGCCCTGGCCGCCACCGGCCCGCTGCCCGGCGGACCTCCCGTGGCCTACGCCGTCTGGTCCGTCACCGGACGGAAGGTGCGGCAGCTCCTGGACCGCGCGGACGGTGCTCAGGAATGCCCGGACGAGATCGTCTTCGCGCCCGGCAGCGGGTTCCGCGTGCTGGGCACGCGGGACGTGGCCGGCTCCACCACCGTCCTGCTGCGCGAACTCCCGCCCACCACGACGGCGTACGTGGACGAGGTGACGGAGCTGAGCCAACTCGACCGCAAGGCGTTGTCCCGGCTCGAGGAGGCGCTGACGGGTCCGCTCCCCGTGGAGCAGGGCCAGACCTGGCCGGAGCGCTGTACCGGCCATGTGGGAGCGGAGGCGTGACCCGCCGTCCGTCCCCCGGCCCGCCGGCCCCTGCTGCGGGGGCCGACGGGCGACCGAACGACCGACCTAGCCACAGGAGAACAAGTGTCACGACGTCAGACACGGTCCCCCGACCCGTCGTCACCGCAGGTGGCGGCCGGCCGCGGGGTCCCCGAGGCGGACGTTCGCCGGGCCGTCGCCATGCCCGCCGCCCCGGCGGATCCCGGCGCCGCCCTGGCCCCGTCAGGTGGCGCGGCGACCGCCCCGGCGGAGTCCGGGCGGCCCGACGAGCGGCAGCCGGAAGCCGCCGTGCCGGTCCGCCCGGCCGCCTCGTCGCCCGCCCGTGCGGGCGGGGTGGCCTCGTTGCTGGGCCGCCGGGCCGGCCGGTCGGAGAGCGCCCCGGCCGCCGAGGGCGGTACGCGGGCCCGCGCGGCGGACACGGCGGAGACCGAGGCCATGCCGGTGACGGCCTCGGCGGCCGCTGCCACCACCGCTGCCGGGAGCGACCGGGAGGACGACGGCGACGGTTTCCGCGGGGGCAACCCCAAGAAGCCGTTGCTGGCCGCGGCCGGCCTGGCCGGTGTGGTCCTGATCGGGATGCCGCTGCTGATCCTGGCCACGGACGACGACGAGAAGAAGAGCAGCACGGTGTCGGTGGGGCAGACCACGCCCCGGCCCGACGAGGGCGTCGTGGAGGTCCCGCAGGGCGACTACGCGCCGCAGGAGCCGTCCGAGGAGCCCTCGGCCGAGGGCGAGGAGTCCGCGACACCGGAAGCGGCACGGAAGAAGGACCAAGCGGGGGCCGGGGACGCCAAGGCCACCGCGAAGGCGTCCCCTTCCGCCGAGCCGTCGCCCGAGACGCGCAAGCCCTCCTCGAAGAAGGTGACGGTGCTGAAGCGGGAGACGAGCGCCCCGACCTCCAAGGCTCCCTCGGTGCGCACGTTCACGCTGGTGAGTTCCGACACCGGCAAGTGCCTGACCGGCAGCGCCACGGCCGCGACCCAGCTCGTGGTCCGGGCGTGCGACGGTTCCGCGGCCCAGCAGTGGAAGTTCGCCAACGACGGGACGATCCGCACGAAGGGCATGTGCCTGGACCTCTACGACGGGACCAAGTCCACCGAGGCGAAAGTCGAGGTGTGGCCGTGCAACGGTGAGGCGTGGCAGCAGTTCCAGCTCAACGCCGCGGGCGAGCTGGTCTCCACGTACTCCGGGCACTGCCTGGACGTATGGCACGGCAAGTCCGACGGCACCAAGGTCACGACCTGGCTCTGCAACGGTCAGCCCAACCAGCGCTGGAGCCGCGCCTGACGCGCTGCCCCGGCCCGGACGGCCGGCGCCCGCCGCGAGGTCACCCCGCGGCGGGCG
>NZ_JAGMUE010000288.1:0-46052 GCF_019049165.1 Streptomyces sp. AC627_RSS907 | reverse complement strand
TGCAACGGTGAGGCGTGGCAGCAGTTCCAGCTCAACGCCGCGGGCGAGCTGGTCTCCACGTACTCCGGGCACTGCCTGGACGTATGGCACGGCAAGTCCGACGGCACCAAGGTCACGACCTGGCTCTGCAACGGTCAGCCCAACCAGCGCTGGAGCCGCGCCTGACGCGCTGCCCCGGCCGGTCCGTGCTCCTCGGCCGTCGCCGCGCACCGGCGACGGCGGCGGGAGCCAGCAGGAATCCGAGGCGCAGGACGACCGGCACCGGCGCCAGCATCGACGCGAGCCCGGCCGGTGTCTCGAACGGGCCGCCCATACGGAAGGGGGCGAGACCGGTGAACAGCTCCAGGACGGATGCCACCCCCACGGCCGCCACCCCGGCGGCGAGCGTCGCCGCGAGCAGGAGTGCGGCACGCAGGGCGTAGAGGACGAGTATGCCCGCGGCCACGGGCCGCAGTCGCCGCCACGCCTCCCGCACGGACAGCCGCCGGTGGTCTCCCCCGCCACTGACACCGGCGGCGGCGTCCGCGTGCACCACCGCACTGCCCGCGGCGATGACCAGCGCGCCGAGCGGCACCGCGAGGAGCACGGGAGGAACGACGCGCAACCAGTCGGGCGAGTAGGAGTCCTCGGTTGCGCGGGCGGCGAGCGCCTCGCCCCACAGCCCCTCGAACCCGGGCCGTGCCAGGGCGAACGCCAGCACGGTCACCAGCAGGCAACCGAGCCAGACACCCCCGACGGCGCACAGGACGACGGCTGCCGGCGAACGCCGGCGAGATCGACGGAGGTGCGCCCGCAGCCACATGCCCGCCGCGCCGCTCCCGTACTTCCGGTTCCACCACATCGGCCCACAGGTATCACCGGGCGACGGCGCCGAAGCCCCTCGCGACGTGTGGTGAGCAGGAACAGAGCAATGTTCGAACAGCTCTCCCGACCTGCGGGGACGTCCTCAGGACTGCCGCTCTGGTTAGGCTCGCGGAGCAGCGGTCCGCCGCCCGGTCCCTCCTGTGCGACCCGGCGGCCGTCGTGCCGGAGCGGCACCGGAACCACTTCACCCCTCACCCCGGAGACCTCATGCGCAGCACCATGCACACCACGCACCTGCAGATACGACGCATCCTGGAGCACGGAGCACGGGTGCACGCCAACGGCAGGATCGTGACCGCCGGACCCGGGGGCACGCGGCACGAAGAGGTGACCTACGCGGAGACCGCGCGCAACGCCGCCCGGCTCGCGAACGCCCTGCGCGCCTTGGGCGTGGGCGAGGGCGATCCGGTCGCCACCTTCATGTGGAACAACCAGCAGCACGTCGAGGCGTACTTCGCCGTACCGGCGATGGGCGCCGTCGTGCATCCGCTGAACATCCGGCTGCCCGCGGAACAGCTCATACACATCGCGCGTCACGCCGGCGACGCGTACGTGATCGTCGACCACTCGCTGGTGCCGTCCTTCCTGCCCCTGCTGCCGCACCTGGAAGCGGTGCGGCACGTCATCGTGAACGGTCCCGCCGACCTCGCCGCGCTGCGGGAAGCTGCCGCTGGGGCCGAAGTGCACGACTACCAGGACCTGTTGGGCGAGGCCGCGGACACCTACGACTGGCCGGACCTCGACGAGCGGTCCGCGGCCGCCATGTGCTACACCTCCGGGACGACCGGCCGCCCCAAGGGGGTCGTCTACAGTCACCGGTCGGTCTACCTCCACTCGGTCGAGGCGTGTCTGCCCGACGCGTTCGCGCTCTCCCGGGAGGACATGGCGTTGGCCGTCGTCCCGCAGTTCCACGTGCTGGCGTGGAGCCTCCCCTACGCGGCGTTCCTCACCGGTGCCTCGCTGGCGCTCCCCGACCGGTTCCTCGCGGCCGCGCCGCTCGCCGCCTTCATCGCCGAGGCACGGCCGACGAAGGGCGCCGGCGTCCCGACGATCTGGGGCGCCCTCCTGCGCCATGCCGAGGAGAACCCCGAGGCCGACCTGTCGTCCCTGCGGGAGATCGTGGCCGGGGGTGCCGCCGTTCCCGCGTCCATGGTGCGGGCCTACGCGCACCGGCACGGCATCGCCCTGTTGCAGGCATGGGGCATGACGGAGACCTCGCCGCTCGGCTCCTTCTACCGGCCGGACGGCCCGCACGGCCGTGCCGGCACGCAGGTGACCCAGGGCCGTTTCACCCCGTCCGTGGAGGCCAGACTGATCGGTGCCGACGGACGGGAACTGCCCTGGGACGGGCAGGCCGTGGGTGAACTACAGGTGCGGGGGCCCTGGGTGACCGCCTCCTACCACGGGGACGACGAGACACACGACAGCGCGTTCGACGACGGTTGGCTCCGGACCGGTGACGTGGGGCGCATCCTCGACGACGGCCGGCTCGATCTGACCGACCGGCTCAAGGACGTCATCAAGTCGGGCGGCGAGTGGATCTCCTCCCTCGCGCTGGAGAACCACCTCGCGGACCATCCCGCGGTGGTCGAGGCCTGCGTGGTCGGCATCCCCGACGACACCTGGGGAGAACGCCCCCTGGCGTGCGTCGTCCTGGGGGCGGAGCCCGTGGACGCCGCGCTGCTCAAGACGTTCCTCACCGAGCGGCTGGAACAGCGCTGGCAGGTACCCGAGTACTGGTCCTTCCTGTCGTCGATCCCCAGGAACTCCACCGGGAAGCACGACAAGAAGGAGATCCGCGAGCGGCACCGGAACGCCGCACTGACCGTCATTACCGTCTGAGAGGGAGACATCATGGTCGCCGTCGTCGTCATGCCCGAGCCCGGCGCGCCGCTGGAGCTGCGGGACATCGATCCGCCCGCGCTCGAACCGGGCGGCATTCTCCTGCGGACTCTGGGCAGCGAGGTCTGCGGGACCGACACACACCTGTGGCAGGGACAGCTCGCGGGAGTCCCCTACCCCATCATCCCGGGTCACGTCAGTGTCGGCCGCGTCGCCGCCGTCGACGCGCGCGGAGGCACGCCGCGGGACGTGTCCGGGGCGCCGCTCGCCATCGGCCAGGTGGTCACCTTCCTCGACGTGTACGGGACGTGCGGCCGCTGCTGGTACTGCACCGTGGGCCACGCCACCACGCGCTGCCCCGAACGCAAGGTATATGGCGTGACTCTGTCGGCGGACGAGGGACTGTTCGGCGGCTGGGCCGAGCAGATACACCTGAAGCCAGGGGTGCATGTGATTCCGCTCCCCGAGGAGCTCGGCTGGCGGGAGTTCCTGGCCGGCGGGTGCGGCATGCCCACGGCCCTGCACGCGGTCACCCTCGCGGACATCACCTTCGGTGACACCGTGGTGGTCCAGGGCGCCGGTCCGGTGGGCCTGTGTGCCGCCGTGCTCGCCCAGTTGCGGGGGGCGGGCCGGGTCGTGGTGGTGGGCGGGCCCGAGGTCCGGCTGCGCACGGCGTCCCGGTTCGGGGCCGACGCCGTCATCGACATCACCCGCACCACCGTGGACGAACGACGGGAGCGGGTCCTCGAGTTGACGGGAGGGCGGGGCGCCGACGTCACGATCGAGGCGACGGGTGCCGCCGACGCGGTGCCCGAGGGCATGCGCCTGACCCGGGACGCGGGACGGTACGTGGTGGTCGGACAGTACACGGACGCGGGTGCCGCGTCCTTCAACCCGCATCTCGACCTGAACCAGAAGCACCTCGATGTCCGGGGTTGCTGGGGAAGTGACGCCGGTCACCTGTACCGGGCCGTCCAGGTGATGGCCCGCTACCGTGACCGGTTCCGCTGGACCGAGCTCATCAGCCGCGAGTACTCCCTGGCGGAGGCGCAGAACGCACTGGAGGACGTGGCCCGGCAGCGCGTCGTCAAGGCACTCGTCGTGCCCTGAGCCGGAGGAGCACGAACACGGGCCGGCACTGTGCGCGCCGGCCCGTGCCGTGTCGGTACGGGGCGGACCACCGCCCCGGCCGGCCGTCAGGACTGCGGGAGCCGCCCGGTGCTCGCCCAGTGCTCCATCACGGGCTTCGCGCCGGGGTGCGCCAGCTCGATGCTGATGCCGGTCGCGTCACGCGACGTGATGGCGGCGATCGGGTCGGAGTCGGCGGTCATCCGTATGACGGCATCCATGGCGAAGCCCTGTTCCGTGAGCCGCTCGAGGCGCCGGGCCATCTCCGGCTCCCAGCAGGCGTAGTACATCAGCGCTCCGGCGCGGTCCGGTGCGAAGACGCCGTCACCCGTCGCCTCGATCAGCTCGATGTACGGCTCGCGCGTGCGGGAGATCGCCTGGCGCTGGCGGAAGGGCGTGTGCACCACGTCGCCCTCGACCTGGTGGGGGCTCTCGGTCCAGGCCGCCTCGGTGAACGGCACCCCGAGCACCGCGGCGCACCGCTCGACCGCCGCGTCGATGTCCGGTACGACCATGCCCACGTGGTAGTACGACTCGGGCAGCCGGCCACCGCCGTGTTCGCGTTCCACCCGGTCGGCCCAGTCGTCCCGCAGCACGGCGCCCACGTAACAGAGCCGGGTACCGCAGAGGTCGCGCTCCGTGATGATCATGGAAGGCGGCGCATCGGGTCCGATCGCGTAGGTCGCGGTGATCCCCACGCCCTCCGCCCGCAGATGCCGCAGCCGCGCCTCCGTGTCCTCCTCCCACCAGCCCCAGTAGGCGAGGGAGCCCGCCTGGTTCCTCGCGTAGACACCCTCTTCCCGGTCCTGCGCCTCGACGAGCACGAAGTAGGGCTCCTGGGTGAGGGAGACACACGTCCGCACGGTCTCCTGTGTGACCCCGTCGGTCCCCCGCACATACGGGAAGACACTGGTCACGGGCGTGGTGAAGGCGACACCGAAAACATCGGAGAACCGCTTCACCGCCGCTTCCATGTCGTCGACGACCAAGGCCGTGTGGGAGAAGGAGAACGGCAGCTCGGACGCTGCTCCCTCGTTCGTCGTGGCAGTCATGTCCGCACCTGTCCTGGGTGAGATCGAGCAACGTGCATGCGTCAGCCCGTCCGCCCGGACGGCAGGACGGGCTGGGAGGAGCGTAGGTTTCGCGCACCGCGGCCGACCAGGTCATCCGTGGCTCAGAGCGTGCTCACCTCTGCTCAGGCGGGCAGGTGTCCCATGGCACGCACCATGGTGTGGGTGTCGAGGACGGTCTCGAAGCGGACGGGCACGTCGTGCTCGAAGCGCCGGACATGGGCGAAGCGGGTCCGCATCGCCCTGCCCGTGGACAAAGCCCTCGAGCCACAGGCGACGGTCGGCCGCTTGCTGTCCGTCTTCTGCTCACGCGCGGGCGTCGGCGGGCCGGGTCAGCGGCCCACGTGGTGGCCGCCCTCCGCCGGGAGCACGGCCCCGGTGGTCCAGCGGCTCTCGTCGGAGAGCAGGAACAGGGCGGCACGGGCCATGTCGTCGGCCAGGGCCACGTGGTTCATCGGCGACATGGCGGCGAGGTGGTCCTGCATCGCGGCGGGGAGCATGTCCCACATCTCCGTGCGCGTGGAGCCCGGCGCGAGGGCGTTGACGCGCACGTTGTGCGCGGCGAGTTCCAGGGCCGCGCTCTTGGTGAGTCCGTTGACCGCCCACTTGGAAGCGACGTACTCGGAGATGCCCGCCACGCCGACCATGCCGCCGATGGAGGAGACGTTGACGATCGATCCGCCGCCGTGGGCGAGCAGGGCGCGGATTTCGTACTTCATCGAGAGGAAGACGCCCTTGGCGTTGACCTCCATGATCCGGTCGTAGACGTCGGTGGGCTTGTCGTGGACGGGGGTTCCGTCACTGGTCACCCCGGCGGCGTTCAGGGCGCCGTCGAGGCGGCCGAAGCGCTGGACCGCGGTGGCGACCGCCGCCTCGACGGAGGCTTCATCGGTCACGTCGAGGGGGACGGCGACCACCTGGGCGGCCCCGGTGGACAGTTCGGCGGCCAGCTTCTCCAGGCGGTCGACGCGGCGGGCGCCGGCGACGACGGTCGCGCCCTCGGCGGCGAAGCGCCGCACGGCGGCCTCGCCGATCCCGGCGGAGGCGCCGGTGACCAGGAGGACCTTGTCCTGGAGGCGCCGGGCCCGGAGGGTGAGCGGCGCGGGATCGCGGTGGGAATGCGTGGTCATGGGTGACTCCCGAGAAGGTGAGGACGCAGGAACGGCCGTGGTGGCGCACAGCGTCTGTGCCGGCCGTTGCCCTCGACGATGGGCGACGCGTCGGCCCGGTACCAGAGACCGCGTCTGGCTAGGACCGACAGGGCGACCCTCGTCCGGGCGAACCGGGGGACCATGGAGGCATGGAACGCCAAGAACTCGCCCGCTGTCTGCGCGGCTGGCGCGACCGCCTCACCCCGGGGACCGTCGGCCTGCCCACGGGAGGCCGACGACGCGCACCAGGTCTCCGGCGCGCGGAGGTGGCGCTGCTCGCCGGGCTCTCGGTGGACTACCTCGCCCGCCTCGAACAGGGACGGGCGGGCAACCCCTCGCCGTCGGTGGTGGAGTCGCTGGCCCGGGCGCTGCGCCTGTCCGACGACGAGAACGCGTACCTGTTCCGGCTGGCGGGGCACGCCGATCCACGCGCCGGCGGCATCAGCAGGCACATCCCGCCCGGGGTACGCCGCATGCTGGACCGGATGACCGACACCCCGGTCCTCGTGCTGGACGCCGCCTGGCAGGTGGTCGCCGCCAATCCCCTGCTCATCGCCTTGCTCGGGGAACTGTCCGCGGGTCCGGCACGCGACCAGAACCTGCTGTGGCGGCACTTCACCGGCGTCCCGTCGCGGGTCGTCGCCACTGCCGGGCAGGACGCCGCTTTCGAGTCCGCGGCCACCGCCGACCTGCGTGCCGCGGCCGGACGCCACCCGGACGATCCGCTGCTGCGCGGCCTCATCGCCGACCTGCGGCGGGCGAGTCCCCGGTTCGAGTCCCTGTGGCAGGAGCGCGCCGTGGCCCGCCACGCCTCCAGCCGCAAGACGATCCTCCACCCGCAGGTGGGCCCCCTGACCCTCGACTGCGATGTGCTCACCGTCGAGGGCAGTGATCTGCGTGCCGTTCTCTACACGGCTGTTCCGGGGTCGTCGGACGACGACGCGCTCGCGCTGCTGCGGACCATCGGGACCCAGTTCTCGGGGAGCCCGTCGTAGGGGCGGCTCGCGGCTGGGCGGGCGGCAGGGCGAGCCGCGGCAGGAAGAAGGCGACGAGGGGCCCGATACCGAGGGCGAACACCGCCGTGCCGATGCCGACGGTGCCGCCGAGCAGCCATCCCCCCGCCAGGACCGAGGCCTCCACGAGGGTTCGCGCGGCGAGGAGGGGAAGGCCCAGCCGCGCCAGTCCGGTCATCAGTCCGTCCCGGGGGCCCGGCCCCCAGCCGGCCCCGACGTACAGGCCGGTGGCCACCGCGGTGCCGACGACGCCGGCGAAGAGGAACAGCAGGCGCCACGGCCAGGGCCCGGGAACGGGCAGTACGCGCAGCGCCTGGTCGAGGACGGGGCCGACGAGGACGGCGTTGGCGAGGGTGCCGATGCCGGGGCGCTGCCGCAGGGGGACCCAGAGGACGAACACGACGGCCGAGACCAGGACGGCCACGATCCCGAGCGTCAGCCCGGTGGTACGGGCGACGCCCTGGGTCAGGACCGTCCAGGGGTCCGTCCCCAGCCCCGCCCGGACCAGCAGGGCCGTACTGACCCCGTAGAGGGCCAAGCCGGACAGCAGGAGGACGGCGCGGCGCGCGACCCGGTCCCCGGCGCGCCTCATGACGTGTCGGCGGCGAGCAGCGCGGCCGCGGCGTCGGCGGCGTCGGCCACCGCCCGCGCGGCGGCCTCCGGCCCTTCGACGACCACGCGCCCGGCCACTCCGTCGATGAGCAGCAGCAGCTGGGAGGCCCGCCGTTCGGGTGCCGGCGTCCCGGCCTCGGCGCACAGGGTGGTGAGCAGGCCCAGCAGCCACCGCTTCTCCCCCCGGACGGCCTGGCGTACGGGGTCCGCGGGGTCGACCACCTCGGCCGCGGCGTTGAGGAAGGCGCAGCCCCGCCTGCCCTTGGTCTCGTACCGGTGTGCCAGCCACGAGAACACCGCCTGCGGCCGGGCGGCGGGATCTTCCACGCCGGCCAGCCATTCCTCCAGTTCCGCGGCCGCCTGGTCGTGCCGGTGCCGCAGTGCGGTCGCGGCGAGCTCGCTCTTGCCGGCGAAGTGCGCGTACAGCGTTGGTTTCGACACACCGGCCGCCTGCGCGACGGCGTCCACGCCGGTGGCGCCGAGGCCCCGGCTGGAGAAGATCTCCTCGGCGCTTTCGATGAGCTGGTTGCGGGCACTCCTTCGAGGACTCATGAAACTTAACTTACCAGTAAGGCAAGTATGCGCTCCTGCGCGTCGCTCCCTCCCGCGCCTTCTCGGCCAGCACGACGTGGATCAGCACCTCGCACATCCGCAGCCCGCCGGAGACGGGTGTCATGTAGGGCCGGGTGCGGAGCCACTGGAACGCGGACGTGGCCTGGCTGCCGACCGCGGCCCGCAGGCATCCCTCCGTGACGACCTCCGCAGCGGCGGAGACGGCCAGTGTCCGGCGGTGCAGGGCCGTCGGCGCCGGGCCGACCAGGCGGCCGAACAGGAAGGACGTGGTGGAAGGGGCGGGGGCCCACGTGTCCTTCGCCCCTGCGGACGGGACGGGACGTGCCAGCGCGTCGGCCGCGGCGGCACGCAGGGCGAGCGGGTGGCCCGCCGCGAACGCCTTGACCGGGGTGCGCAGCGGCCGTGGTACGCGGAGGCCGTCGAGGAGACGGTCCGCCTCGTGGTCCGCCAGGCGTGCGAGCCGGTGCGTACGGGCATGGCGGGCCCACCCGGGATCGGCGGTCCAGGCCGGATCCGGTCGCCGGCGGCCGGCGAGGACGACCACCGCGTCCTCGGACAGGGACGGCAGGAGGCACTCGCGCAGCCACGGTTCGAGGCCCTCGCACCGGTCCACCTGGTCGACGAGCAGCACCGGACCGGTCAGGTCCTCGATGCCGCCGAGGGCGGCCGACAGGGCACGCGGGGTGGCGAAGCGGCTTCCGTCGGCTTCGCGGACCGTTCTGCCGGCCCCGGCGGCGTCGAGCGCGAACCGCCTCAGCAGCGCGCTCTTCCCGGCACCGGTCATCGCGTGCAGGTACTGCACCGCCGGCGCCTCGCGGTCACCGCGAAGCGCCGAGCGGAACACCGCACGCTCCGTCTCCCTGCCGATGAACGGGGGTTCAGGAGCGTCCGGGAGCCCGTCTCGGACCCCCGCACCGCCCGGGGGGCACACAGGTTGTTCCGTCATGTGCACTGGATCACTCACCTGTAAGGGCCGGCGGGGGACGCACGCGGTCAGTCCGCCCCTCCCCCGCGAGCGCTCGTCATGCGGTCATTCCCGCGTCCCGATGGCGTCGACCGGCCGGGCGCGGAGCATCAGACGGCTGGGCAGCATCGCCCCGGCCACCGCCAGCAGACCCGTCGTGCCGACGATGACGAGCCAGCCCGCCACCGGCACCGTGGGCATCGGTCCGCCGGTCAGGGCGAGCGACACCAACGCCAGCGGCGGGGCGGCGAGCAGCGTCCCCAGGACCGCTCCGACGATCACCACCGCGCCGCTCTCCCGGCGCACCATCCCGAGCAGTTGCGCGCGGGTGGTACCGGTCAGCCGCAGCAGGGCGAACTCCCGGCGCCGGGCGGCGGTGTTCATCGCCTGGGTGTTGACGACGGTGAGCGCGGTGTAGGCGATGACCAGACCGACCACCACATAGTTCACCCACGCCAACGCCCTCTGCTCCGCCACCAGGTCGTCCGCCGCCAGCGCGCCGCTCAGTGCCGTACCCGGGTAGGCGTGGGCCAGCGTGGAGAGCTGGTCCGCGACATCGCCGGCCCCGGACGCGGACCGGACCAGTACCGACTGGTCGACGCCCGCGGTGGTGTGCGACAGCAGCAGATCGTGGTCGAAGGTGAGGTCGGCGAAGCCGAGCCCCCGCCCGTACACGGCGATCACCTCGCCCGTGAAGGGGGTGCCGTCACCGAGATACAGGTGGGCCCGGTCCCCGACACCCAGACCCAGCCACGACGCCGCCGTCGTGCTGAGTGCGACCGTGTCCGGAGCGAGGGCCGAGAGGTCGCCCTCGCGGGCGTCCAGGTCGATCGTGGCGGGCAGGGCGGACGGCTGGAGGCCCTGTGCGGTGAGGGAGACGGTCTCCTCCGTGCCCAGCAGGGAGCCCACGCCCACGGCCTTGGAACGGACGATCCCGGTGGCGGCCGACACCCCGGGCAGTTCCGCGGCCCGGCGCGCCAGGTCCGGGGACACCCCGTCGGCGGAGGTCAGCACCTGGTCGGCCACCGTTCCCGAGCGGATCTCCTGGGCGGACCGGTCGAGCTGGGTGGTCTGGGTGAAGACGACGGTCGCGGCGAAGGACACCGCCAGGATCAGCGGGGTGATGGCCGCCGCGGTCCCGGCGGCGCGCGCCCGGGAGTTGGCCGCCGCCAGCCAGCCGGCGGCTCCGGTGCGCAGCAGCAGCGGGGCGAGCAGGGCGGTCGCGGCGCGGATCAGCAGTGGGCCGAGGACCGCTGCCGCTATCACGAGCAGCAGGACCAGCGAATTGGCCATTCCGACCAGCGTCAGGAAGTCGGTGCGGTAGGCCAGGCCGAGGCCCAGTACGGACGCCGCCAGGGCGAGCAGCACCCCGCCGGTCACCAGCCGCCCGCGGCCCAGACGGTCGGGTTCGCCCGCCGCCTCCCTGAGGGCCTCGGTGGGGCGGACGCGCGCTGCCCGCCGGGCGGCGAACCAGGCGGCTCCCACCGCGGTCAGGACGGTGGCCGTCACCGCGGTGAGGAAGGGCAGCGGTCCGACCACCGGCTGGAAGTCCGGCGGCACGATGCCGCGTCCGGAGAACTGGCCACTGAGCCAGTACACGACGCCGACGCCGAGCGGGCAGCCCAGCACACCCGCGGCCAGGCCGGCCACGGCGGACTCCGCGGCGATCATGCGGTGGAGCTGCCGCGGGGTGGTGCCGATCGCCCGCAGCAGTGCCATCTCCCGCCGGCGGTGCCGGACGGCGAGCGACGTCGTCGCGCACAGGACGAAGACGGCCACGAGCATGACGTTGCCGCCGATCGCGGTGGCCAGCTCGACCAGGGTGGCCGCGCCGACCGCCACGTCGGTGAACTCCGCCTCGCCCCGCCCGTCGCCCGTGTACACGGAGGCGTTGGCGTCCTTCAGCGTCTTCTCGATCTGCGCGGCGACCCGCCCCGCCGGGGTGCCGGGGGCGGTGAGGACGCCGAACGCGTCGACCGACGTGCGCGCGGCCGGCGACAGCTCCTCGACCGCGGCCACGGAGGCGAAGAGCACCGACTGCCGGGGCGTCCGGCCCCCGTCGAGGGTCACCAGGCCGGTGACCTCGAAGGCGAGGGGCGTGGCCGTCGACATCAGCCGGACGTCGTCACCGACGCGGAGACCGGCCCGCTCGGCGAGGTCGGTGTCCAGGACGACCTGACGGGAGCCCTCGGGGCGGTGCCCCTCGGTGAGACGGAACCCGCCCAGGACATGGCTCTCCCAGGTGTGCGCCTGGGGCACGGCACCGTTCGCGCCGGTGACGGAGCGGTCTCCGGCCAGCAGACGCACCGTCGCACGGCGGTCCGGCACGACCGAGGTGACGCCGTCGAGCGCGGCGATGTCATCGGCCAGGGAGGCGTCGAGACGGGGCCGTTCGGGAAGGGGCTGCGCGCTCCGGTAGGGGGACCCGTCCGCGGACTCGACCTCCAGCTCCACGGACTGGCTCGCGGCCACGATCACCGGTGCCTTGTCGTACCGTTCCGGCGGGAGTGCGGAGCGCAGCCCGGATTCGAGGAGCACCCCGCAGGCGCTCACCACGGCCGCCGCCAGCAGCAGGGCCGTGAACGTGGCGGCGAAGGCACCTGCGCGCGACCGCAGGGTCGCCAGGGCGAGACGCAGCATCAGGAACTCCTCCGCAGCTCACTCATGAGGCTCTTGATCCGGGCCACGGAGGGTGTGTCGACGGAGTCGACCACTCGGCCGGCGGCCAGGAACAGCACCCGGTCCGTGCGCTGGGCGGCGGCCGGATCGTGGGTGACCATCACCACGGTCTGGTGCAGGTCGGTCACCGCCTGCCGGAGCAGGGCGAGTATCTCCTCGGCCGTGTCGGGGTCGAGTGCGCCCGTCGGCTCGTCCGCGAAGATCACCTCGGGCCGGGTGATGAGGGCGCGGGCGATGGCGACGCGTTGCTGCTGTCCCCCGGAGAGCTCGGCGGGGCGGCGGTCCAGCAGGCCCGCGAGGCCCACGGAGGCCGCGATGTCGTGCAACGCCCCCGTCTCGGCCCGGGTTCCGGCCAGCCGCAGGGGGAGGGTGATGTTCTGCTCCACGGTGAGGGAGGGCAACAGGTTGAACGCCTGGAAGACGAAGCCGATCCGGGTCCGGCGGAACTCCGTGAGCTGCCGTTCCCCGAGGTCCCCGAGGTTCTGCCCGCCGAGCTGCACCACCCCGGACGTCGGCTGGTCGAGTCCGGCGGCACAGTGCAGGAAGGTGCTCTTGCCCGAGCCCGAGGGGCCCATGACGGCGGTGAACGTGCCGGCGGTGACGCCGGTGCTGACCTGGTCCAGTGCGACGACCGCGGACGGTCCCCGGCCGTAGGCCTTGGTCACCTGTGTGAGACGTACGGCACTGCGGGCGGGGTCGATTCCGATGGGCGCGCCGGGGGGTGTTCTGCGGCTGCGTGCTCCGAGCATGCGGGGACCTTCGATCGGTTCGGTCAGTGGTCCTCCCAGTCCACCGGCGTTCCGCGGCCGATTCCTCCGTCTTGGCGTCTATCCGGCGGCTCCGCCGCGCAGATGAGCGGGTGGGCGGAGTCCGCCGTACGGAGGAGGCGGGCAGGTGTCCCGACACCCCGGCCCGCACCCGGGCTCCTCCTCACGGAGGAGGCCGTCGGAACGAGCGCGCACCTGTTCGGCCGCCGGCGGTGAGCAGTCGGTAAGCAGTATTCGAGCACCGTCCGAGGCGCCGGCGCGTGTGATGCCCGCTCGGTGTCGCATGTGTGCCCGATAACATTCCGTCGGCCAGATCCGTCATCGGTGAGAAGGAAGAGAACCACACATGGACGTCCTCACAGCCCTTGTCGTGCTTCTCGTGGGAATGACCGCGATGGCGGCGCTGGAAAGCCGGGCACGCAGGCTGGACCGGCGCATGGTGCGCCTGGAACAGAAGATCGACCTTCTCCTGAAAGGGGCGAACGTGCCGGACCACGAACTCGTGCCGGCGGAGGTGGCCGCCCTCGCCCGTGCCGGCGAGGACATCTCCGCGATGAAGAAGTACCGCGAGGCCACGGGGGCCGGCCTACTGGAGGCCAAGGAAGTGGTGGACCGGCTGAAGGGATGAGCGCGAACGAGCATGACGCGGACGGCTGGGACTCCCAGTGGGGCAGCGTCAAAGGGCGTATCCGTTTCCTGGGCGGGCCCTCCGGACGTGGTCAGGACGGCGCGCCCCGGCCCTGCCGGACCGCGGACGCGTCCGCCCTCGGCGGCGACGCCGTACGACGTGCGCTGGAGAACCCGGTGACCGTGCTGGTGAACCGGGAGCGTGCCGCGCGCGGCATGGAACCTCTCGTCGCTGACGAACGTCTGCGGTCGTCCGCCCGCGCCCACAGCGCGGACATGGCCCGGCTCGGCTATTTCGACCACGTGGCGCCGGACGGCACCTCGCCGGCGGACCGCATGCTCGCGGCCGGCTTCCCGCTGCCCGGCGGTGAGAACATCGCCTTCGGACAGCCGACGCCGGAAGAGGTGGTCGCCGACTGGATGAACAGTCCGCCGCATCGGCGCAACATCCTGCGCCGGGAGTTCCACGTGATCGGCGTCGGTGTGTGCGTCACCACGCGGGGCCCGGTGTGGACGCAGAACTTCGGATATGTGTGAGGCCTGCGCACCGAGGTGTCACCCGGCCGGACAGGCCGGCGGCCCGCCCCGGTGACACCCGCGACCGGTGACCGGACGAGCCGGTCCACCGGCTCCGGGCCGACTCTCGTGTTCCGGCCCGGACCGGGCGGCCTCCCCGGTCGACCGGTTCGTCAGGTCGTCCGGTCGTCCGGTCGTCGGGCCGGCGCCGGGAGGCCGCCCGGTCCGCTCAGTACATGAAGTAGCCGGAGATGCAGTTGTCCCACTCGGCGGAGGCGACCCAGCTCTGGTGGGGGCCGATCTCGATCCACGCCCCCTGGTAGTTGTTGTCCTTGAAGACACGGAGCCGGTAGTCGGAATCGTTGATGATCGACGAGATCCTGTCGTTCTTGCCGGCGGGCAGGGTGGGCGTCCACACCGGGTTGTTCTCGAGCAGTCCGGTGAACTGGGGCCCGTCGAAGACGCAGATCGGGTCCACCGTCGGACGGGGCCTCGGGCACGCTTCGGCGGACGCCGAAGCGGACGCCGAGGGGGACGCCGAAGCGGCCGACGCCCCGGTCACCAGCAGCGCGGCGGCGAACATAGCGGCGCCGGCCGTGCATCCCGTGCTGCGCATCCTGCTCATCAGGTACACCTTCCTTACCCCAAGGGTGTCTCGTTACGTGCGGTCGAGGCTTCGTCCGCGCCCGGTGCTCAGTCTCGGCGACGCGGAACCGGAGCAGGCGACCGCGACTTCACTACGGACACCTGGTGAGCAGTTGTCGAGCACGTGGCGAGCAGTCACCGGGTGCGCACCCCGGGAACCTGCCGGACGCACACTCCGGGAGCCGCAGAGGCCTGCGGCACGGAGAAGCAGCGGGCAGTGCCCACCCACCGTGCCAAAAACCGTCCATCTGCTGTTCAACCTGCGGTGACGGCCCCGCCTCGCGGATAACGTGACGCGGATGCCGCAGTCCTGAGCACCCTCCGCTGCGCCGGCTGCCGCGCCGATCCCCCCATCCGCCCCCCAGTACTCCGGGACACCCATGCCTGCCTTCCGCCCTGTCCGGGGCACCGTCCACACCACAGTCCGCGGCCCGGCCGACAGACGCGGACTCGCCATGGTCGCGCTGGGCAGTTGCTTCCTCGTGGTCATGATGGACAACACCATCCTGAACGTGGCGTTGCAGACCATCCAGGCCGATCTCTCGGCGACCAACGGGCAGTTGCAGTGGGTACTGGACTCGTACATCCTGTGCTACGCGGCCCTCATGTTCACTGCCGGTGTCGTGGCCGACGCGTGGGGCCGCCGGCGGGTGCTGCTGGCCGGGCTCGCCCTGTTCACGGTGGCGTCGGCCCTGGCGGCGTTCGCCGACTCCCCCGGTGAACTGGTCCTGTGGCGCGCCGTGATGGGTGTCGGCGGGTCCGTGGTGCCTCCCGTGTCACTGGCGTTGATCAACGACATGTTCGACGAGGGGGAGCGCGCCAAGGCCGTCGGTGTCTGGTCGGCCCTGGGAGGCCTGGCCATCGCGCTGGGGCCCCTGACGGGCGGGGTGCTGCTCCGGTACTACTGGTGGGGTTCGGTCTTCCTGGTCAATGTGCCGGTCGTGATGGCCTGTGCGGCGCTGCTGCTGCTCCTGGTACCCGGCACCCGTGCCCCGGGCCGCCCCCGCATCGACGTCCCCGGCATCGTGCTCTCCGCCGCGGGCGCCGGTCTGGTCGTGTACGGGGTCATCCACGCCGGGGAGAGCGGGGAGTGGTCCGCCACGGGAACACTGCTGCCGCTGGGGGCGGGCATCGTGCTGCTGTCGGCGCTGGTCTGGTTCGAACGACGTGCCGCCACACCGGCCGTGGACGTGCGGCTGCTGCGCGACCCCGCCTTCGCCGTCGGCACGCTGGGGCTGGCACTGGCGTACTTCGCACTCACCGGCGGAACGTTCCTCATGGTGTTCTACGGGCAGGGTGTCCGCGGGTACTCCCCCTTGGAACTCGGGCTGGTCGCGCTGCCGATCGCCGCGGGCACCGTCCTCTCGGCGTCGTTCAGCGGCCGGGTGCGCGACGTGGTGGGGGTCCGGGTGACTGTGTCGTACGGCCTGGTCCTGATCGGCGGGTCCTGCCTGGCACAGGCGTTCGTGACCGCCGGCACGCCCTTGTGGATCTACGAGCTGGTCCTCGCGGCGTCCGGCCTCGGGATGGGACTCGTCCTCGGCGTCGCCACCACGGCCGCGATGAGTACCGTGCCCGCCGGACAGGCCGCCGCGGGGGCCGGGCTGAGCAACGCGCTGCGGCAGATCGGCTCGGCACTCGGGGTGGCCGTGCTCGGCTCCGCCGTGTCGGTGGCCTACCAGGACGGAGTCGACGCGGTCGCGGGGGTGCTGCCCCCGGCCGCGCGGGAGACGGCGGCGCAGTCCCTCACCCACACCTTCGGTGTCCTCGACTCCCTCGCCCGCGACCCGTCCCTGCGGGACGCCCTGCCGGGCCTGCGGGCCCTCGCTCAGGACGCCTACGTGGACGCCATGCGGCTGGGCTTCCTCATCGCGTCGTGCACGGTGGGCGTCGCCGTCGTCGTGACGGCGCGCTGGATGCCCGAGCCGCACCACCCGTCACCACGGACGCTCCCCGGGCGCGTCTCCGCCCCGGACGCCGCCCCGGCCACGAGGTTCTCCGACGCCCCGCAGCGGCAGGGCACGTGAGGGGCGGCCCCACGGCATGGTCACCCGGGTACACGGCCGTTCAGGCCACGTCCGCCCGTCCGGCCGGAGCGGCCACCGCGACCGGCTGGACCAGCGTGCTGCGGGACGGGGCGACGACCCGTACGCGGCTCGCCGCCACCGGTGACCTGCCGTCCGTCAACGCCTTGCACGCCCGCTGCTCGCGGCAGAGCCTCGTCCTGCGCTACCTCTCCGGCCGACGACGCCTGTCGGCAGCCGAGTGGCGTGTTCTGACCTCGCCGGCGGCCGGCCTCACCTGGGTCACCCACCCGGCCGACGAGCCGGACCGTGTCATCGCCGTCACGCATGTTCTGCACACCGAGCGGACACCTGGTCTCCCTCCGGACCGTGACGCCGGTCCGGGCCCCGCCGAACTCGCCCTCCTGGTCGATGACGTCTGGCAGTGCAGGGGGCTCGGCTCCGCCCTGACGAGGCAGGCGGTGACCGTCGCCCGGCAGCAAGGCCACAGCGAGTTGCACGCCCTGGTGCTGGCCGACAACCGGCCGGCCCTGGCGCTGGCCCGCTCGCTCGGCGCCACCGTCACCTCCCAGGGCAGCCAGTGCACGGTGCGGCTGTCGCTGACCCGGTGGGACGGGACCGCACCGCGGCTGCTCCGCGGCGCCGACGCCGGTGTCCGCCCCCCGGTGAAACCTCGGCGTGCCGTCCCGGACGGGGCGACGGCACCGTCACCGTCCGGGTGACACCCGGCGGGGCACCGCGCGCCGGCTTCCCCCGGCGTGCGGCGGGTGCCGGTCCGCGGGGCGGCCCGACGGCCCGGGACCGGTGCCGGACCCCCACGCCCCCGGTCTCCCCTCGGCTCATCCGGCGGCGGCGCCTCAGGGGCAGCAGTGCCTGCCGTACCTCGTCGCGGAGCGCGGGATCCTTGTCGATCAGCAGAGCACGAGCCACCCGGCCGGTATTCGCGGGGCCCGCGCGGGTGAGGGGGTGTCAGCCGGGATCCGGGCGGATACCGTTGTGACCGCACACCGGGTCGCGTACGGGTCGTCGAAGGCCTACCCCTCGTCCGGCGCGGGACGCTCGGTGATCCTGGTGGCGACGCCCTGCGTGACGACCACGTCCGCGGCGACCGACCCGCTCTCGGTGGCCTGCTCCAGGTCGCCGAGGGAGCACCGGGTGGTCGCCCGCGTGCTGTAGCTGCCGCACAGCGTCCCCGCCCCGTAGACGGCGGTGCTGTCGGAGACGAAGAACTGCTGGTCCTTGCCGGACACACTGACGATGTACGTACCTGGCGCCAGGTATTCGACCACCCCGTTGGCGAACGTCCCGCTGATCCCCCCGGCCACCCCGGCAGCATTGTCGTCCGCCGCGGCGTCGTCGTCGGCCGCGCTGTCGTCAGCCGCCGAGTCCTCGTCGGCCGCGTGGCCCTCGTCCCGCGGTGAAACGGCCGCCTCGTCCTCCGCTGCCGCCGGCGCGGAGGGCGAAGCGGATGCCGAGGCAGACGGCGAGGACGTGGCCGAGACGGTGCTCGACGCCTCGGCCGCGGCGGTGTCCTTGTCGGAGTCGCCTTCGCAGGCCGTGAGCAGTGACACACCCGCCGCGACGGTCACGGCCAGCAGACGCACCCGGGGACGGTGATGGAACGGCATGGAATCTCCTCGTCGGAAGGGAGAGGGCACCGCTCACGGCTGTGCCCTCGTCGTGGACTGTGTGATCACCATGCACCGGCCACGGGGTGCGGAGCCGCGAAGTCCGCGACCCATGTCCGCGTTGTCACCTCAGCCGAACAGTTGATACGTGGTGGCCTTGTGCCGCGGACTGCCGGTGGGCGTCCCGGTGAGCAGGGTGTGAGCACTTTCTGGACCCGTATCGGAACCCGCCTCACCCGCATGATGTGTGCGCCGGGTACGGGACGGCCATGTGTGCTGCCCTCCCCGCCGACCCGCCACACACTCCGCCGCGCCCCCTGAAGAAGGGAACAACATGGCCACTCTGGTCAGGGAATTCAGTTTCTACGTCGACCTCACGACGGAACACATCGGTGAAGGCCCCTTCGGCGACCGCATCGTCGCCGAGGGAGTGGGAGGAGGGATCACGGGAGACAGACTGAGGGGGACCATCACGGCCGGCGGGGGCGACTGGCTGCTCGTGGGCGACGACGGATACGCCCGGGTCGACGTGCGCAGCACCTTCGACACCCATGACGGCGCGGCCATCTACGTCCAGTACTTCGGGCTCATCGAGATGACGGAGGGGATCAGGAAGGTCCTCGACGGCGGGGACGAGCCGACGCTCTTCGGCGAGCAGTACTTCATGATCACACCGCGTATGGAGACAGGGGACGAGCGGTACGCCTGGGTGAACCAGACGGTGTTCGTCGGCGAGGGAAGGCTCCTGCCCGGACTGCGCGTCGAGTTCCGGGTGTACCGCGTCGCCGTTTCCTGATGCCCGGCGGCCGGGCCGGGGCATCCGCTCCCCGCTCCGGCCGCATCGCTCACGGGGGACACCTTCCAGTCCCTGACCTGCGAACCCGGCCGACCCGGCCCGGAGAAGCAGGCAAGTGGAGCGGCCACGGGTAAACCGAGGCGCTGCCTGATCCGTTCCCGCAGTGGCACAGCCAGCACATACGGAAAGGACCCGAGGTGCGCTTCTCCCCCGCCGGCTCCGGCAGCCGGTACACCCCCGTCAGACCCTGGACGGCCGCACTCCTCACCGGGGCGGTCGGCGCCACCCTCCTCACCGCCACCACGCCCGTCCACGCCGACGAGGGAACCGCGACGGTGACCACCGCGCCGGACCCGGGCACGGACATCACCGGCAACGGCGGCAAGATCACCGCTCAGTACGCGGAAACCGGCGCGGAGTCGGAGTCGAAGCTGATCGACAACGACGTCAGGACCAAGTACTTCACCATCCGCTCGGCGATGTGGGTGCAGTACCAGTCGACCACCGCGGCGACGATCGACCGCTACACCGTCACCTCCGCCAACGACGCCCCCGACCGCGACCCGAGGGACTGGACGCTGCAGGGGTCACTCGACGGTTCCGCCTGGACCGTCATCGACACCCGCAGCGATCAGACGTTCTCCGCGCGCAACCAGACCCGGGGCTTCGGCGTCGCGCCCGGCACGGCCTACACCCACTACCGGCTGGTGGTGAGCAAGACCAACGGTTCGTCGGACTCCCAGCTCGCGGAGTGGGAGCTGTGGGCGGGCGGCAACGGCGTGCCCGCGGCTCCCTCCAAGCTGACCGCCACACTGGAAGGTGACGGTGCCCGGCTGGACTGGGCGGACAACTCAAGTTACGACACCGGTTACGCGGAGTCCGGCTTCCAGATCGAACGCTCCGTCGCGGGCGGCCCCTTCGAGCCGCTGGCCACCGCCGGTGCGGACGTGCGTTCCTACACCGATGCCGCGCTGAGATCCGACACCTCGTACTCCTACCGGGTCCGCGCGGTGGGCGCGGGCAACGGGCTGTCGGACTACTCCAACACCGCCGACGTGGCGGTGGGGATGTTCGACATCACCGATCTGGCCGGCACGGTCACGGACCAGTACACCACCGGCGGGGCGGAGGGAAGGGAGAAGGCCGCGGACAACAGCCCTTACAGCAAGTACCTGACGAGTCACGCCACCACGTGGCTCCAGTACCAGCCGGCCGGCGCCTCCAGGCTCACGGGGTACACCGTCACCTCCGCCAACGACAGCCCCGACCGGGACCCGAAGAACTGGACGCTGCGGGGCTCGGTCGACGGCTCCACCTGGACCGACCTCGACACCCGCAGCGGTCAGTCCTTCACCGGCCGGTACCAGAAGAGGTCGTACTCGCTCGACACCGACCGGTCGTTCCGCTACTTCCGCCTCGACGTGACCGCCAACAACGGTGCGGGGCAGACGCAGTTGGCGGAGTGGGAACTGCTGGGTACCGGCAACCCCTACTCGCAGGCCGACGCCCCCGAGGCGCCGAGCGGCCTCTCCGTGAAGGCCGTCTCCGGCGACCAGGCCGTCCTCGGCTGGTCGGACAACTCCCGCCTCGAACAGTCCTTCCGCCTGGAACGCTCCCTCAACGGCACCGACTGGGACTGGTCCCGGGTCGTACCGAACGGCACCACCGCGTACACCGACCTCGGCCTGACCGGCGGCACCACCTACTACTACCGTCTGCGGGCGGAGAACGCCGGTGGCCGGTCCGCCTACACCACGCCGGTGAAGGTGACCACG
Organism: Streptomyces sp. AC627_RSS907; assembly: GCF_019049165.1. Classification (NCBI taxonomy): domain Bacteria; kingdom Bacillati; phylum Actinomycetota; class Actinomycetes; order Kitasatosporales; family Streptomycetaceae; genus Streptomyces; species Streptomyces sp. AC627_RSS907. The sequence goes on along the minus strand of NZ_JAGMUE010000288.1, from coordinate 25,378 downwards.
CCGCCGAGCGGGATGCCGGCCACCTGGCAGGAGCACTGGCTGGAGCACGTCCAGCTCCTCACCAAGGTGCACGAGAACGAGGACGTCGCGATCTACTTCGACAACGACATGGACCGATCGCAGACCTGGCTGAACGACTACGTCACCAAGCTCTGGAAGTACACCAAGCAGAACTACGGCAGCTTCAGCAACCCGCAGCTCGCCGCCGTCTTCCACAAGGGAAAGTACGGCGGCGGTCACCCCGCGACCGTCTTCGACGCGTCCCACGACTACCGCAACGTGATCGACATAGGCCTCGGCGACTGGAAGGAGACCGACTCCCAGGCGCGGAACGTCACCTCGCACGAGATCGCGCACATCGTCGAGTTCTCGGCCTACGGCGTCAAGGGATCGCCCGCCTTCGGCCTTTGGGGTGACAGCAAGTGGGCGGAGATCTACCAGTACGACGCCTACCTCGGAGCCGGACTGACCGCCGACGCCGAGAGCTGGTACGACAAGGCCATCGTCAAGACCGACAACTTCCCGCGCGCCAACACCGCCTGGTTCCGTGACTGGTTCCTGCCCATCTGGCGCGACCACGGCAAGGGCGAGGCACTCGACGCGTTCTTCCGGCTGACGGCCGAGCAGTTCACCCAGCACAACGGCTCCTACGTCCGCGACATGAACATGGGCGAGTTCATCCACTTCTGGAGCGGGGCCGCCGGCGTCGACCTGCGGAAGCAGGCCGAGACCGCCTTCGGCTGGACGGACGAGTACGAGAGGCAGCTCGGGCAAGCCCGGCTGGACTTCCCCGACGTGCCGTACACGCACTCCTGACCCGGTGGCCGAGGGGGTGCGCTCCGGTCCCGTACCGGTTCGCACCCCCTCGGCCTGGCCGGCCGGCCCCACCGTGGATTGAACCGGCTTCCGGTGACGTCCGTTCCCACCGTGTACGCCTCCGCGGTCGTCGGTGAGTGCCTCGTCCACGGCACCCGCGTCACCGGCAGGCGCTGCTCGTCCCGGGTGCGTTCGTACTCCCCCGGTCCGCACCCGGGACTTCTCCTCTTCCGGCTTTCCGGATGCCTGCCTCTCCGCAAGGAGGAACACGATGCTCCAGCAGTTGAACGAGAAGACGGCGCGCACACCGACGGGACCGGATCGGCCCCCCGGACACCGCACGCGGGGCCGCGGTGCGGCGGTCTTCTTGTCCGTCGTCCTCGTCACGTTCCTCGCGGCGTCCAGCGCCCCCACTCCGCTGTACCAGGAGTACCAGACGCGATGGCACCTGACATCCGGCGCCATCACCCTGGTCTACGGCGTGTACTGCCTGAGCGTCCTGGTGTCCCTGCTGACGGTCGGCGCGCTCTCCGACCACGTCGGCCGGCGTCCGGTGATCTGGGGCGCCCTCGCTCTCGAAGCGCTGTCCATGCTGCTCTTCCTGCGCGCGGACGGCATGCCGTCCCTGGTTCTCGCCCGGACCTTGCAGGGGTTGGCGACCGGTGCCGCGACCAGTTCACTGGGAGCCGCTCTGCTGGATGTGACGAAGCGAGGGGGCGCCCTCTTCGTCAGCGTCGCTCCGCTCGTCGGCATGGCGTCGGGAACCCTCGGCACCAGCCTGCTGCTGGATCTCTTCCCCGCCCGGAGCCAGAGTGTGTACGGGGTCCTGCTCGCCGCGATGACGGCCCAGGCGATCGGGCTCCTCTTCGTCCCGGAACCGGGGTTCCGCAGGCCCGGTGCCCTGCGTTCGCTGCGCCCCCGGGTTCGGGCACCCCGCTCCAGCCGGCGTGCCCTCCTGCTCACCGCACCGGTCTTCGTCGCCGTCTGGGCGCTGGGCGGTTTCCACCTGTCCCTGGGACCCGACCTGATCCAGCGGGTCACCGGATCGTCGGTGAGCAACGGATTGATCGTGTCCCTGCTCACCGCCTGCGCCGTGCCGGCCGTCCTGCTCACCCGGCGGGTGACGCCGGAACGGACGGCCCTGGGAGGCTCGCTGCTCCTGAGCGCCGGGGTGGCCGTCACCCTTGCCGCCGTACACGCCGACTCCGGTGCCGCCCTGTACGCGGGTACGGCGATCGCCGGCCTGGGCTTCGGCCCCGCCTTCCTGGGCGGGGTACGGCTGGTGACGGCCAGGGCACACGCCGCCGAGCGGGCCGGGCTGATGGCCGCCGTGTACACCATCACCTACTTGGCGATGTGCGTGCCGGTACTGGCCACCGGGATACTCGTCGGCCACTACGGCCTCGTCCGGTCGACTGAGCTCTTCGGCCTGCTCGTCATCTTCCTCTCCCTGGCTCCCTTCGCCGGGTTGGGAAAAGGCGGCCACCCGAGGAAACCGAGCACGGACTGATATTGCCTTCCCCTGCCGGATACGGTTCAGTGACTCGTCGTGATCTCCGAAAACAACGCCTGTCGGCGCCTCACGACCCTGTTCGCCATTTTCTCGACTTTTCTCGTGGCGGCGGTGAGCGCACCCGGTGCGGCTCGGGCCGCGACGGAGGAAAAAGCTCCGGCCGAATTCGTCGCCCTGAAGGACGTGGCACCGTCCATCCTGCAGGATATGCGGTACCACACCGCCCACAATTTCATCGGCAGCAAGACAGCCGGCTACGACGAGCCACTGTGCGTCCTCACCTCCGCGGCGGCGCGGGCCCTGGCGCGGGCCCAGCAGAAGTTCCTCACGCAGGGATACAGCCTCAAGGTGTACGACTGCTACCGGCCGCAGCGCGCCGTCGACCAGTTCGTCAGGTGGGCCGAGGACCTGGACGACGAGCTGATGAAGGACGAGTTCTACCCGCGGGTCGAGAAGTCGGACCTCTTCACCGACGGGTACATAGCGGCGAAGTCCGGGCACAGCCGGGGCAGCACGGTGGACCTCACGCTGGTGGAACTGCCGGCCGCGACCACCCGCCCCTACGTGCCCGGTGAGAAGCTCGTCCCCTGCTACGCACCCGCCGAGCAGAGATTCCCCGACAACTCCATCGACATGGGAACCGGCTTCGACTGCTTCGACACCCTGTCCCACACGCTCGACCCCCGCGTCGGCGAACCGCAGTCGACCAACCGGCTGCGGCTGAGGACCGCGCTGGAGTCCGTCGGGTTCGTCAACCTCGCCGAAGAGTGGTGGCACTTCACGCTGGCCGCCGAGCCGTTCCCCGCGACCTACTTCGACTTCCCCGTCTCCCGGGCCTCGTTGAACGGCTGACGCCGTCGGCCACCGCGCCCCGCCTCCCCTGGCGGGCCGAGGGGGAGGCGGGGCGCGGTAGTGCTCACATGATGACCAAACAGTGCTCATTCGTCGGTGTGCGCAAGCCACCCTCAGTAATATCGCGTTCCGTGAGGCACACAGTTCTCGATATCGACGACGACTGACCTCCCGTCCGACGTCATCACCGCCTGGCGAACCAGTGAATTCCGGGATGACATGAAGCTTCCGGTCATCTCCATGCGGAGTTTCGGGGTGCAAGAGGAGGCCAGAGAGTTGCCATCAGGTGTTCAGTCCCGAATTGATGTGTCATTCGATGTCGAACCGTCCGAGGCCCTGGCCGAGATATATCAGCAGCACGCCGCGGACCTACGGCGGTTCGCCCACCACAAACTCGGTGGCGACTGGCACCGCGCCGAGGACCTGTTGCAGGAGGCGATGCTGCGGGCCTGGCTCCAGCTGCGGAACAAGCCGGACAGGGAACTGCGCGTCAGGCCCTGGCTGAAGACTGTCATCAAGAACCTGGCCATAGACGAGTTCCGGTCGCACGGAAGCCGTTGCGAAGCCGTGACCGACATCGAGACCGACGACGAGGAAGCGACCGACCCCACCCGCTCCGTGCTGGCCGAGATCATCGTCCGCGAGGCGATGAGGGATCTGAGCGAGAACCACCGGCAGATATTGCAGCGGGTCTATCTCCTCGACCTGAGCACCCGGACCGTGGCGGCGGAGCTGGGTATTCCCAGCGGAACGGTCAAGTCACGCTCCTACCACGCGGTGAGGGCGTTGAAGTCGGCCCTGATGACCCGGGGCGTCACCCGCGACATGGCCCTGTGACGCGGACCGTCCCGTCCGGGACCGTGCTCCGCCCCTCCACCTCCCTCATCCGCTCCTCCACAACGAAAGAAGCACGCCATGGCCGAGCTCACCTCCTCACTCCCCCGGCCGTCGCGCAAGCCGCGGGTTGCCGTCGTGTTCGGCGGGCGCAGCAGCGAACACGGGGTCTCCGTGGTCACCGCCGGCGCCGTCCTCGCCGCCATCGACCGGACCAAGTACGAGGTCCTGCCGATCGGCATCACGACGGACGGCCGCTGGACCCTCACCGCCGACGAACCCGAACGCATGGCGATCACCGAGCGGCGCACGCCCACGGTGGAGCAGCTCGCCGACCCGGTCGAGGGCGCCGTGGTGCTCTCCGTCGACCCCGCCAACCGCGAGGTCCTCTACAGCGAACCGGGCTCGGTGCCCAAGGCCCTCGGCGAGGTCGACGTCGTCTTCCCCGTCCTGCACGGCCCGTACGGCGAGGACGGCACCCTGCAGGGCCTGCTCGAACTGTCCGGCGTGCCGTACGTCGGCTCGGGCGTCCTCGCCTCGGCCGTCGGCCAGGACAAGGACTACATGAAGCGGCTGTTCACCTCCTTCGGGCTCAAGGTCGGCCCCTACGTGGTGATACGGCCCCGCGAGTGGGAGCGGGACGCCTCCGCCGCCCGCGAGAAGATCGTCGACTTCGCCGGCGAGCACGGCTGGCCGCTGTTCGTGAAGCCCGCCCGCGCGGGCTCCTCGATCGGCATCACCAAGGTCGACGGCCTCGCCGGACTCGACGACGCGATCGAGGAGGCCCGCCGCCACGACCCGAAGATCCTGGTGGAGGCGGCCCTGCGCGGGCGCGAGATCGAGTGCGGGGTGCTGGAGTTCGAGGACGGTCCCCGGGCCTCCGTCCCCGCCGAGATCCCGCCGCCCTCGGCGCACGCGTACTACGACTTCGAGGCCAAGTACATCGACTCCACGCCCGGCGTCGTGCCCGCCCCGCTCACCCCCGAGGAGACCGCCGAGGTCCAGCGGCTCGCGGTCGAGGCGTTCGACGCGGCCTCCTGCGAGGGGCTGGTCCGCGCGGACTTCTTCCTCACCGAGGAGGGCGAGTTCGTGATCAACGAGATCAACACGATGCCGGGCTTCACGCCCATCTCGATGTACCCGCAGATGTGGCAGGCCAGCGGGATCTCCTACCCCGCGCTGGTGGACCGGCTGGTGCAGGCCGCGCTCAACCGGCCGACCGGACTGCGCTGAGCCGGGCGGCGGCCCGCGACCGCCCGCGTACGACACCAGACCGAACCAGCCGAACCGAGCCCCTCGACGATGAACTCCCTTTTCAGCGCCGTCCTGTACCCCCTGGACCTGGCCGGTATCTTCGCCTTCGCCTTCTGCGGTGCCCTCCTCGCCGTCCGCAAGGACTTCGACTTCTTCGGGACGCTTCTGCTCGCCGAGGCCGCGGGCACGGGCGGTGGTCTCTTCCGGGACCTGGTGCTGCGTCTGCCCCCGGTGGCGTTCACCGACATCGGGTACTGCCTGGTGCCGCCGGTGGCCGCGGTCCTCGTCTTCTTCCTGCGGCCCACCCGGCGCCTGGTCTCCGTCTCCACCGTCTGCGACGCCGGCGCGTTGGGCCTGTTCAGTGTGACCGGCACGGTCAAGGCACTGGACCACGGCTTCGCACCGCTCCCGGCCGCCGCCCTGGGCGTCACGACTGCCGTGGGCGGCGGTCTCGCGTGCGGCGTCCTCGCCGGGGAGATACCCCCGGTCCTCCGGTGGGACCAGGACCTCTACGTCCTCCCGGCCGTCGTCGGCGCGGGCGGTACCGCCGCTCTCCACGCGGCCGGCCGGTTGGGCGTGACCGGTGCCGTGTGTGCCGCCGTACTCGCCTTCGCCCTGCGGACCTCCGCGCTGCGCCGGGGCTGGCGGACGCCCCGGTCCGCTCTGTGGAAGCAGCGCGGTGAGGCGCCGGCAACCCGGTCCGCCGCCTCCCGCCGCTGGACATCGCCGAGCAGTTATTGAGCATGGCCGTGACTTCACACGGGGACGAGTGCCGCGCAGCATGTCCACCTATCCACACACGCACTCGACTTTCCTGCCAGAAGGCATCGACATGCCCCTTGCCGAACTGTCGCCCGCCTCGTCCCTCCGACCTTTCGACGAGGCCGACGACACCATCACCTACCCTGTCGACGTCGTCCTCTCGCTGCACCGCGAGCGAACGGCCGCCCTGCTCCGCACCCTCCGCAGTCAGCATGTGTTCCCGACGCTGATCCACGGCTGGGGCGCGGAACGGGCGTACAGCACCCTGCTGCACGCCCGGCAGGGGTCTCTCACCGTCCTCGACGTCCCGGACGGCCGGTGGGACGAGACGCTGGCCCAGCGCGTGCGCGCACTCAGCAACCTCTCGGCGGTCGTCGTCCTCACCCCCGAGGGGTCGGACCCCGCCCCTCTCCTGCTGGCCGGTGCCGCCAACGTGATGTCCCGCACCGCGCCCTCGAGGGAACTGGCCGGCCGGATCGCCGCCGAACGACGCTGGCTCGACTCGCGGAGGCCCGGTCGCGGGGCCCCGGTGTACGCCCCGGGCGGCCACCCGCTGCGACCGCGGCAGTCCTCCCAGGCGCTGCTCCTGGACATGCTGTGCCTCGCGGCGCGGCCCTGGTGCTGTCACGAGCTGAGGCTCCTGCTGGGTCCCGTGGACAGGCCGATGAGCAGGCGGGCGCTGCAGGCGAGGATAGCCCGCCTCGACGAACGGCTCAGCCGCGCCGGCCTGTACGTCAACTGCTCGACGCAGCGGGGGCGCACCCTCCTGCTGGGTCTCTCCGACGGCCACGACGGTGCTTGAGCACGGTCACCCGCGTCCGGGCGAGCCCGCCCCATGCGGACGGTGTGTGCCCGGCGGCCGGAAGCCGGAAGCCGGAAGCCGGAAGCCGGAAGCCGGGTGCAGGGTGCAGGGTGCACCACCGAGGACACACCGCCATCACGCCACGGGCCCTGGCCCCGCGAAGAACCGGAAGAGATGCCGCCACCACGACTGCCCGTCAGGCCTGTACAGCAGCCGGCGAACGCGTCCGGACGACAACGGCCCGAGGGACGGCTCGGTCCGGGCTCCGGGCGTCCGGATCCGGCAAGGGTGGACGCGTCGAGGGCTTCCCTGGCACGGGCCGCCCTGGTCCGGGCTGCCGCCGCTGACGCGGGGACCGTGCCGACGCGGCCACCGGCACCGGACGGGGAGCCGCGCACCCCGCCGCCCGGCGCGGCCGCCGGAGGACCGCGCACCGGGCGACCCGGGCGAGTCGCGGCGGCCTGCGTGGCCGGCCTGGTGGTGTGCGCCGTCGGCGTCGGCGTGCGTCTCACGTCGGGCGCGGAAGGGGCCGCGGCAGTGATGCCCGCCCGCACGGCCGACGGCGCCCCGCTGCTCTCGACCGCTGCGCGCGGGTGCCCGACCCTGACCCGGACCTCCGCGCTGACGGTCGCCGCCTGTGACGGCACGTCCGCGCAGCGGTGGTCCCTGACCGGCGGCACGCTTCGCTCGGGCGACCTGTGCGCCCGGGTACCCGCCCGGGCGGTGGGCGACGGTACCCCTGTCACCACCGCGCCGTGCGACGGTTCCGCGGGCCGGCGGTTCCGGCGCTCCGGCCACGCCCTGATCGCCGCGGTACCGGACCTGTGCGTCGACCTGTCCGGCGGAGCGGCGGGCAGCGGGGCCGTGCTCTCGACAGGCAACGGCCGCGACACCCGGATGGGGAAACTCGGCTGGGGTCCGGTCCTCGCCGCACGGCCCAGCCGGTCCGGCCGGGACACCGAGCCGCAGTGAAGTCTCCGCACACCGCACCGCCCACGGCGCGGACGTGAGGGCCACGGGACGCGTGTCCCCGCTCCCCTCACCCGCCCCCCTGACCTCCGAAAGGCCCGCCCATGCCCGGCCCGACACCTCCCGTCGACCCCGAACTCGCCTCCCTGGCCGATCCCGGCCCTCTGCGCGGCACGCCCCTCCTCGACGACCTCCGGCGCGACAGTGCCTTCCTCATCGAGGAGCGCCGGGCGTCCGTGCGGGGTCCCGCACCCGACGTGCCGGTGCTGGTGTGCCGGCCCGCGGAAGCCACCGGCCGACTGCCGGTACTCCTCCTCCCCCACGGGGGCGGCATGGACGCGGGACCCGCACGTCCACATCTCGCCTACTACCTGCGGGTGGCCAGGGAGCTGAACGCCGCGGTCGTCGCCGTCGATCACCGGTCCGTGCCGGAGCACCTCTTCCCGGTCGCGTCCGAGGACTGCCTGACGGCCGTGACCTGGCTGAGCACCTGCGCCCACGACCTCGCTGTCGACGCCGACCGCGTCGTCCTGCTCGGTTTCGGGGGCGCGGGCGCACTGGCCGGGGGTCTGGCCCTGCGGCTGCGCGACCGCCTCGGTCTGCGGCCGCTGGGGCAGATGCTGCTCTCGCCGATGCCCGACGACCGGACCGGCACGGCAACGGCTGCCCGGCCCGCCCCTCCTGGCGTCGGGGCTCCGAGGACGAACGAAGACGCCTGGGCCCACGTCCTCGGCGGCCTGCGCGGCGCCGCCGGCGTTCCCCCTTACGCCGCCCCCGCGCGCGCCGAGGACCTTTCCGGCCTCCCGCCGACCTATCTGGAGGTCGGCGCTCTCGACGTGCTCCGCGACGAGGTCGTCACCTGTGCCCAGCGTGTCTGGGCGGCCGGCGGTGACGCCGAACTGCACGTGTGGGCCGGCGCCTTCCACGGTTTCGACTTCCTCGCCCCCGCCGCCGCCCTGTCCCGGCAGGCCCGCGCCACCCGGCTCGACTGGCTGCGCCGCATCCTGGTCAGAGGCTGATCCGTGCCGACGCGAGCCGGTCGTCCGTCACGGCGTCGCACGCGCGGACCTCCCCGGCCCCGGGTGGGCGAGAGCAGGGCTGAGCACCTTCTGGACACAGGCTGGCGTGGCGACCGCCGGTCACTCCGGCCGACACTGGCCACTCGACCTCACGAGCGCTCGGGCCGGCTGCCCCGGCGAGCAGGGGCCGCGAGCACGCCCCGAGTCCTGGAGAGCAGTGCCGTCCACACGAACCGTTCCGGCCCCGTTTGGAGACCTCAGCCTTGCGCAGTTCCGTCCGCCTCCTCCGCCCGGCCGCGGCCCATGGCCGTCTGCCCGTAGCCGTCCTCGGGACCGATCCCGTGTCCCGCGCCGCGATCACACGTCAGCTCGAACGGCATCCGGCCGTGCGTCTGGTCGACCAGGCGTCCGCCACCCCCGGCACGGTGGCCGTCTTCGTCGCCGACACCTGGGACGGCACCACCGCGGTGCGACTACACGGACACGGCAGGAGAGCGGACGCCCGCTCGGTCCTGGTGGTGCGTCACCTGAGCGACCCGGATCTGCTGGAAGCCCTCGCCGCCCGGGTGCGGGTCATCCTGTGGTCCGGGGAAGCCTCCTCCGAGCGCCTGTACGAGGCCGCTCTGACGGCCTTCCGAGGCGACGGCGCCCTGCCGCCCGACCTCCAGGGACGGTTGTTGCGGCGGACCGCCGAGCTGAGCCGGTCCCGTTCCGGTGCCACCACCGCCCGGACGGACCCGCCGTCCCCGTGGGAGATCGCCGCGCTCCGCCTGCTGGCGGACGGATGCGACACCGAGGAGATGGCGAGGACCCTCGGCTGCTCTGCCCTGACCGTCGAGAAGGGCGTCGGCGGTCTCCTCGGCAGACTCGGCCTGCGCAACCGTACGCACGCCGTGGCCTACGCGTGGCGCGAGGGCCTGATCTGACCGGGCCCGAACGGGCGGAACGCCGCGTCCCACGTCAGGGGGCGCGGCGTCGCCGAAGGACCCGACCGGCTCAGACGAGCTTGGCCGACAGGGAGATGGACGTGCCCGACAGGGCCTGGCTGACGGGACAGTTGACCTTGGCGTCCTCCGCGGCGGCGACGAAGACGTCGTCGTCGACACCGGCGACGGTGCCCTCCACCGTGAGGTGCACGCCCGTGATGCCCTCACCCGGCTGGAAGGTGACGTCGGCCGAGGTGACGAGCTGGGTGGGCGGGGTGCCCGCCTCGGTCAGGGCGTGCGCGAGCGCCATCGAGAAGCAGCTCGAATGGGCGGCCGCGAGCAGCTCCTCGGGGCTCGTCCTGCCGCGCGCCTCCTCCGCGCGCGAGGGCCATGTCACCGGCTGCCGGCCGGTGCCGGAGGAGTCCAAGGCGACGACTCCGGTGCCTTCGGTGAGGTTCCCGTCCCACACGGTGTGGGCGGAACGCGTGGTTGCCATGCTGCATCCTTCGTGTCGTGCGGTGTGTCGGCGGCCGGCTCAGCTCCCCGGCCGGAGAACCGGCGCCGCTTCACGACCGGACGCGGCCGACGGGGATCTGGCGGACACCGACAACGTACGCACCCCGCGCGGCGGTCGGGCGCCATGACCGGCGAACGAGCCGCATCCGACCAGTAAGTGAGCAGCTCCCGGTCCCCGCCCGGTCTCCTTTTCCGCACACCCCGGCCGCTGGGCGAGGCCGGCGCCGTACGGCAACCACGATGAGGGGCGGACGCGCGGACCGCGGCCGGCGTCCGGACTCCACGAGAGGACAGGCTGAACGATGCGTCTCGTCACGACGGTCATGGCACTTCTGCCGTGCGCGGTGTACGTGGGGGCGGGCACGGCGAGCGTCGTGGGAGCCGCGGTGATGCGGGCGGACGCGGGGCGGCTCGGGCTTTCCGGCCGGGGGCCGGCAGGGCATCGGCGTGCTGGAGGTCGCCGGCGGGGCCGGGCCGGCGCCCGGCATGCGGTACCCGCCGCTGACGACCGGTGCGGCGGTCGGCATCGCCCGGCTGACGGCCGGGGCGCTCGCCTTCCACCGGCGGGCCGGGGACACGATCGGCACGGCGATGCCGGCCCTCGTCCTCGGCCTGGCGGTGGCACTCACCGCGGCACTCGACCTGGCCGGTCGCTGCAACGGAGGGACGTCCGGCCGGGGACGCCGGCACCGGCCTCACCCGGCCGCGCCGCCGCCCTGCCGTCAGGCGGCGGTCCGGGGTCCCGTGCCGAAGACACTGCGGATCCACACGTCCGCGAGCGCGGCCACCCGCTCCGCGTCGGACACCTTCGGCTCCATGCCGAGGAGGGCGGCGTAGAGGTTGCGCTCGCTCATCCAGACCAGGGTCGTGGCCAGCGTCGCCGCGTCGGTTCCCGCGGGGGCGCGGCCGGTGGCACGCTCCTGCTCGATCCACGCGGTGGCCGGCTCGATGAAGCGTCCGAGCAGCCCGGTGTACACCTCCCGCAGCTCCGCGTCGGACGCCATCGCGTCCGACGCGGCGACGACCACGGCGGAGTGCTCGCGCCACAGCGCCAGGATCTCCGCGTAGTTCTGTTCGAACGTGCGCTGGGGGTCCGGGTCGGTCTCGGTGGTACCGAAGCCGCGCAGGGCGATCTCCAGCTTGTCGTGCATGACACGCTCCAGCAGGGCGGCCAGGAGCGAGTGCTTGGTGTCGAAGTAGAAGTAGAAGGTGGGCCGCGAGATGCCCGCCCTGGCGGCGACCTCGCCGACGGACACCTCCGTGAAGGGCTTCTCGGCGAGCAGTGCCTCGGCGGCGCTGAGCAGCGCCTCCAGCCGTACGTCGCCACGGGGGGCGGGCCGGGCCCAGCTACGGGCGGCCCCCTGGGGCGGCTGTTGTGCCGCGGTCTGCGGGCGTCGTCCCACTGTGCGTGTCCCTTCCACTCCTGCGGCTCTCGCCTGATGCGAGGCGACGGCGGCGGTCGCACCCGGCCTGCGGCCAGCCCATGGTAGTCGTCCCCCTCACCAGGGGCACGGGCGTGGCGGAGGGGAGAGCTCGACGCCCCGGCCAACACCTGTCGACATAGTCGACAGGTGTTGAGCTAGACTGACACCCGTCGAATCGCGCCTGACCGGCGACAGGGCGACATCACCCCACCCACCGCGCAGAGAGGCCTTGCCATGGCCACCATCCTGATCACCGGAGCATCCGACGGACTCGGCCGAGCGCTGGCCGAGGACCTCGCCCGGGACGGACACCACCTACTGCTCCACGGACGGGACACGGCGCGGCTCGCCGAGGTGGCCGGGGTCACCGGGGGCGAGGTCTTCTCCGCCGACCTGGCCTCCCTCTCGGCCACGCGGCGTCTCGCGGCCGACATCACCGCCCGGTACGACCACCTGGATGTCCTCGTGAACAACGCGGGGGTGGGTTTCCGGCCCGGCAGTGCCGACAGGGAGGTCTCGGCCGACGGACACGAGCTGCGCCTCGCGGTGAACTACCTCGCCCCGGTCCTGCTCACCCAGGAGCTGCTGCCCCTGCTGCGGAAGGCAGCCGCCGCCCGGATCGTCAACGTCGCCTCGGTCGGCCAGCAGCTCTTCGACTTCGACGACCCGCAGCATGAGCGCGGCTTCAGCCAGGCGGACGCCTACTGCCGTTCCAAGCTGGCCCTCATCAGTCACTCGGTGGACCTCTCCCGCCGGCTGGAGGGGACCGGCATCACGGTCAACGCCGTCCACCCCGCCACCTTCATGGCAACGACCATGACGAAGAACTCCGGCATCCCGGCCGACGAACCCCTGGAGAAGGGCGTCGCGGCCACCCGCCGCCTCGTGGACGACCCCGGACTGGCCGGGGTGACCGGTGAGTACTTCCACAGTTTCGACCGGTCGGCCCCCTCGGAGCCGGACGCCCTCTCGCCCGAGTACCGCCGGCGCCTCGCAGCGGTGACCCGGGACCTCCTCGCCACCGCGGGCGTCTGACCGCCCGCACGCCCCGCACGCAGCGACCCACCCACCACATCGGAGTACGTTCATGGCCCGCACGTATGTCAGCACTGTCGTTCCCGCCCCCGCCGACGCCGTCTGGCAGGTCGTCCGTCCCTTCGACGGCCTGCCGCTCTGGCATCCGGCGATCGCTTCGAGCGTCCTGGAGGAAGGCGGCCCGGCCTCGGTCGGGGCGCTGCGACGGCTGCGGTTCGCCGGTGGCGACACCGAGGTCCTGGAGCGCCTGACCGCCCTCGACGACGCGCGGCGCACCTTCACCTACGCGCTGGTGGAGCATCCCTTCCCGGTCCGCCGCAGCGTCTCGACGCTGCGGGTGCTGCCTGTGGTGGACACGGACGAGGCGTTCGTCGAGTGGTCGGCGGAGTCGGAGGAGGACGCGACGGACGCCGCCGGCGCCCAGGCACTCGTCGAGGGGCTCTACGCCAGTGGTCTGGCCGCCCTGCGGCAGCGCTTCGCCGTCGACGGTCCCGCCCCGGACCCCACGGCCGGCTGAGCCGGCGGCGCGGGTCCGTACCCGCGCGGTTCCTGCTGTCTCCCTCCTGAGGAGGAGGCAGCAGGAACGAGAGGCGGCGGGCCGGCTCCACCCCACGTACGGCGGCCCGGCCCCGAAGCCGCCCTACTGTTGCACCATGAGAGCGATCAGGTCCGTGACCGGGCACGGCATACCACCCGCGGTGACCGACGCGGGGCTGGCCCTCCTGACGATCGGCGGCTGCCTGGCGCTTCCCCGCATCATCCCGGCGGACGACCAGGTGCTGCACGCACCCGACACCCGGTGGCTCGTCCTCGTCCTGCTGACCGCGGCGCCGCTCGCTGTGCACCGCCGCGCCCCCCTGGTCAGTCTGCTGATCACGGCCTCGGCGGCGGCCACGTTGCAGGGGCTCTCCTACGTACCGCAGGTGGCCGGGCCGCAGGGCACCTCGATCGGTCCCACCTACCTGGCCGTCGCCGCGTCCGTGTTCCTCACGGCGGTACGCCGGGGACCCTGGCTCACGACCGTCGTCGCCGGTGTGTTCGTGCCCCTCTACGCACTGACCGAGGCGCTGCTCGCGCCGGCGGGGCACAGGCTGGCCGCGTGTGCCACCGTGGTCGTGCTCCTGCTGGCGGCCTGGGCCTTCGGCCGCCTCGCAAGAGCCCGCACGGCGATCCGCGACGAAGCCCTCGAACGCGCCGCCGCGCTGGAGCGCGAGCAGGCCGCCAACGCACGCGCGGCGGTGATGCACGAGCGGGCGCGCATCGCCCGCGAGCTGCACGACATCGTCGCGCACAACGTGAGCCTCATGGTCGTGCAGACCATCGCGGCCGACCGCGTGCAGGACCGCACCCCGGAGAAGGCCCACGAACTGCACGCCGCGGTGGAACAGACCGGCCGGGACACCGTGACGGAGCTGCGCCGGCTGCTGGACGTGCTGCGTACCGACGAGGAAGAGGAGGAGGGACGCGATCCCTCCAAGGAGCCGCCGCAGCCGACCGTCGACGCCGTGCCCTCGTTGGTCGACTCGGTACGGGCCACCGGCCTGGACGTCGCCTTCGCCGTGTCGGGCACACCGATCGGCCTGCCCGCCGGTACGCACCTGACGGCCTACCGCGTCGTTCAGGAAGCGCTGACCAACACCCTCAAGCATGCCGGTCCGACCCGTGTCCGGGTCCACCTCGTCTGGGAGGACCGGCCGGAGCGGCTCACCATCCGGATCTGCGACGACGGCCCGGCCGGCCCCGCGCCCGCACCACGGGACGCCGCGGCGGTCGCGCCCGGCGCCGGCCACGGCCTGGTGGGCATGCGTGAGCGGATCGCCGCGGTGGGCGGCACCCTGCACACGGGGCCACGGCCCGGGGGCGGCTACTGTGTGCACGCCGTGCTCGACCTGTCATGATCCGACCGACGACACCCTGACGGGGGAACTCAGACCCATGCGGCCGATCAGAGTACTGCTGGCCGACGACCAGCCCATGATCCGGACGGGCTTCCGGCTCATCCTGGAGGCCGAGGGCGACATCGAGGTCGTGGCGGAGGCGTCCGACGGCCGGGAGGCCGTCACGGAGACCGAACGTGTCTCCCCCGACGTCGTCCTCATGGACATCCGGATGCCCACCATGGACGGCGTGGAAGCCACCGAGCTGATCGTCCGCGACAACCCGTCCAGCCGCGTCATCATCCTCACCACCTTCGACCTGGACGCGCACGTCGTGGACGCGCTGAGATCCGGGGCGAGCGGCTTCCTGGTGAAGGACGGGCCGGCGGACTCCCTGGTCGAGGCGATCCGCATGGTGGCGACCGGGGACGCCGTACTCGCTCCCCGTGTCACCCGGCGGCTGCTGGACCGCTTCGCCGGTATGCCGTCGCGGACCGCTCCCTCACCACCCCCGCGTCTGGACGCCCTCACGGCACGGGAACTCGACGTCCTGCGCACGCTGGCCCGGGGGCTGTCGAACGCCGAGATCGGGCGGGAACTGGGGATCGGCGAGACGACGGTGAAAACCCACGTCGCGCACATCCTGGACAAGTACGGGCTGCGCGACCGGGTGCAGGCCGTGGTGCTCGCTTACGACTGCGGCCTGGTGACACCCCGCGGCGACGGCGCCGGGTGACGGCGTCCGGGAGGGGGCCTCTGCCGGCCGGGTGCGCAGTGGTCCGCGCACCCGGCCGGCGTCCGCTGGTCAGTCGGGCAGGTGTCCCTGTGTCTCCCACAGCCACACCCGTTCCCGCACTTCGTCGACGGCTCGCGTCAGGTAGCGGCGGTACGTGCTGAACGCCATGTTGAGCCGGCGGGCCACGGCCTCCTGGGTCAGCGACGACTGGAAGGTCATCGTCAGCACGGAGTGCAGGTGCCGGGTGCGGGGGTTGGCCTCCAGCCGCTGGACGGCCTTGTTCAGGACCTCCTGCAGGGCCGCCACCGCCTCGGGCCCGTCATCGGCCTCGATGATCCGGAACTTCAGCAGCGGACTGACGGCGAGCGCGTCGGGGTCGAGCCAGTTCCGCAACGCCTCACGGACGGCCGCGTCGGCCTCCTCGCGCGTCACAGCCACACTGACGCCCCTGGGCTCCTCCGCGGGTTTGTCCGGAGGTCCGCTCAGCAGACGGACGTCGATGCCCTCGGCCCACTCGTCGACCCGCACGGAACGCCAGTCATGGCAGAACAGTCCCGGGGTCCGTCCGGACCGGCCCAGCGGCTGGAACATGTCCATGTAGGTCATCAGCGGCTCCCAGAAGCCGGGATCCGCCATCACCACACAGGACCACGCGCAGTGCCTCGCTCGCAGGAGTTCGAAGATGATGCGCATGTGGACCAGGTCCCAGGCCCGGGACGGGCGGTGCGGAGTGTGCCGGTGCACCATGAACCGGGCGACACCGATGTGCTCCCCGGGGCGCGGAGGGGCCATGTCGCTGACGGCGTCCCACGCGTCCGCGACGACGGGATCGGCCCGCCGCACGTCCTCGTCGGGCCACTCGACGCGCAGCCACGCCATGAAGCCCAGCAGTTCGTTGGAGCTGTAGCGGCGGTGCACCTTGAAGGACTCGGGCTGCCTGGCCAGCCAGTACTCGACCGCGGCCGCGCTCTGCTCGCCCTCGGTCTCGCGCGCCATGCGGACCAGCTCGGCGGCGTCCTCGGGACGCGCCGTGTCCTCGTAGGCACCCCCCTCGTCACGGCTGCCGTGGAACTTCCGGATCCACGGGGCCCTGGAGATGATGTAGTTGTAGGCGCCGGTGGCCCTCAGGGCCTCTCGCTCGGGCGCGTTGCGGATGCGCTCGACGAGGTGACGGCGGATCGCCCGGTGCATCGCCATGTACCGGTCCGGGTCCCGCCAGCGGAAGTCGCTGTCCAGCGAGTCACGGATGACGTCGTGCGGGTACACCCCGAACCGGCCCGAGCGGACGAAGGGCAGCTGCCGCAGCCACGCGAACAACTGGGTGGCGTCCTCGTCCGGGAGCACCACCCGCAGCAGGTCCTCGGTCGTGTCCAGCGCGTGGCCGCAGACCTCTAGGGCGCGGCGGTGGGCGGGAGAGGGCAGCTCGCCGACGAGGTGGGACAGCAGTTGTTCGATGACCGTGCGGGACGGTGCCCACTCCGTGCCGTCCGTGGTGCCGTGAGCGGCGACCTCGGCGGCCAGCCGCAGAGCCAGCGGATTGCCCCCCGCGAAGCTGAGCAGTTCCCCGTGCGCGGTCGGGTCGGCGCCCTGTCCCGCCAGGAGTGCCGCCGCCTGGTCCGCGTCCAGCTCGGGGAGCGGGACGACCCTCATCAGGTCGCGCCAGCCGAGGTCGGCGCGCCACAGGGGGTCGGGGGGCAGCCGGCCGGCGAGGACCACCAGGACGCCGGTGGGCAGCCGGGGAAGGAAACGGTTGCGCACCCACTCCTCCATGTCCTGGCAGCGCTCGAAACTGTCCACCAGCAGGACGCAGTCGTCCTGGAACAGAGCACCGGCCGCCGCCTGCTCGAAGGCGGTCGGGGAGGGGTAGATCGTGCGGGTGTCGACGGACACGACGGGCCGGCCCGCGCCGCGGGCCTCGACCGCGTAGCGCTGGAGCAGCGCGCTCTTGCCGATGCCGCCCGGTCCGTGCAGGACGATGACCGACGGCGCGGACGGCTCTCCCCGCAGAGCCCGGCGGAAGAGTTCGACTTCCTCCTCACGGCCGACGAAGTTGTGCATTCTCGCCGTGGCGAGCTTGTCGGCGAACCGGCCGCGCCGGACCGGAGCATGCGGGCGAGAGGTCTCGCCGGCGGAGCGGGAGGCGGAGTCTTCCGTCGCCATTCCGTTCCTGTCCTTCCTCACTGTGCACCGCGCTGGGCTGCCCGCCCCGTGCGGCTCGGTGTCTGTGTGCGCTCGTGGAGCACGGTCGATCCCACGCCGCCCCTCCCCCATGACGCACCGTCAGCCAGGCAGCACACGACTTGTGTCACGCGACGTGACTGACCGGCTTCGGTGACACCGTCACGCTGAACGTCCGTACTCGGCCCGCACGCGCGGTGCCTCGCCGCACACAGGACCGCATGAGCGTCGTACAGATCGATCACTTTATAGGAGGAAGGGCCGCGCCCTTTCCGTCCGCGGTTCCGCTCCGGGCTGGGGACGGGACCGCTGACGGGACGGACGGACGCGAAACCTTTCGATGACCGACGGTAACCGCCGGAGGTGCCGGCCGCCGGGGCCCGGACCACGTTTGGGCAGATGGAGCGGGTCCCGGACCCTCCGCGTGCCGCCCGGAGCAGCAGCGTCCGAGGGTGCCGGACCTCGGTCACCGAAGGCATACCGGAAGGCGGGCGCGAGGTGAAGTGCCCGCCTTTTTCTGTTTGCGACGTCCATGCCAGGTGACGCTCACACCTGTGCCAACTTCCGCTCACCCCTGCTCACTCGTCACGGCCAAGGGGGCTCTGCACACCTCCGCCCCCTGGGCAAGGCGGCGCCCCGCCGGAACCGCCGGACTCTGCCCACACGATGATCATTCGGTGTTCACCTCGGTATGTGTGTGCAGCCGGGCTCATACCATCCCGAGGTGCAACAGATGGAGAGCGCCAACAGCACCGATTTCCTGACGGCCACATCCGTCGTCAGACGGGCGGACACGCCGGGGACATTCGACAGTCATCTGCCACCGGTCTGGGGCACGGCCGAGGGCATCGACGGGGGAATCCTGCTGGCCGTCGCCGCCCGCGCGACGGCGGCGGCCACGGCCGTGCGCGCGGAGCGCTTCTTCCCCAGCTCCGTCAGTGCCTCCTTCCTCACCGCCTCCCGCCCGGGTCCGGTCCGCGTACGCACCGACGTCATCCAGCGCGGCAGCCGCTTCACCACGAGCCAGGTCTCGCTGACCCAGCGGACGGAGGACGACCGTGAGATCGAGCGGATGCGCGCCCTCGTGTCGCACGGAGCCCTCGCCTCCCAGGCGGCCGCCGACACCCCGCTGCCGCCCGTCATCACCCCGCCCTCGGCCTGCGTCAGCCGCGACGACACCCCTGGCGGGAGGGCGGAACACCGCGGCCACCTCGCCGGGATGGACATACGGCTGGCGCCCGAGTGCGCCGGCTGGGCCTTCGGTGCTCCCTCGCGCACCGGACACTTCGACGGCTGGTTCCGACTGGCCGACGGGCGTGAGCCGGACCCCTTGGCGCTCCTGGTCGCCGTGCACGCGCTGCCGCCGATCTCCTTCGCCTTCGGCCGTGTCGGGTGGCTCCCGACCGTCCAGCTCACGGCCCACATCCGCGGTTACCCCGCTCCCGGCTGGCTCCAGGT
The DNA here is from genome assembly GCF_019049165.1 of Streptomyces sp. AC627_RSS907. Taxonomy (NCBI): domain Bacteria; kingdom Bacillati; phylum Actinomycetota; class Actinomycetes; order Kitasatosporales; family Streptomycetaceae; genus Streptomyces; species Streptomyces sp. AC627_RSS907. Next base: position 6,407 of record NZ_JAGMUE010000288.1, on the reverse strand, counting down.
ACGCACCAGCACCAAGGCGCTGAGGGACGACCACGTCATCGAGGACGCGGAGGTCTGGGACTCGGCCGGCGAGCTGGTCCTGCAGTCACGGCAGTTCGCGGCCCTCGTGTGAACCCGGCCCGGTGGCGGGCCTGGGCGGAAGTGAGCATCTCCGAGCGGCCCGCAGCAGGGCTCGCGGCCGTCACGGCCCCCCAGGATGGGAGGGCGAGGTCCGGCTCCGGCCCCGGTCCGTGACGGCCGGACCTTCGCGGGCACTGCCACGCCGTTCGCCGTGGCACGTTTCTCGTCGGCCCGACGACCGCTCTGTCGAAGGTGTTCCATGCGCATTCTGTTCTCCGGTACCCCGGCCTACGGCCACCTGCTGCCGCTGCTTCCCCTGGAGAGGGCCGCCCGCCGGGCCGGCCACACGACCGCGTTCCTCACGCACCCGTCCCTGGACTCCGTGGTGGCGCCCGCTCCCGTCCTCCCGGCGGGGGCCACGCTGGAGGCGACCCTGATGGAGTTCCAGCGGCGGACCGGGAGGGACGCCACCACCGACATGTCCCCGGCGACCGCCGGCGAGTTCTTCGGCGGTACCCGGGTCGACCTGGGCGCCGACGAGGCGCTGGCAGCGGCCCGCGCGTTCGCCCCCGACCTGGTGATCGCCGAGACGGCGGACTTCCTCGGCCCGCTGGCCGCCTCCGAGCTGGGAGTGGAGTGGGTGTCCCACGGTGTGGGCATCGCGCTGGAGGCCCCCCTGGCCGAGGCGATGCGGTCGACGGCCGTGACACGCGCCGCGGAGCGGGGCATCTCCCTGACCCTGCCCTCCGCTTCGGTGGACCCCTGGCCCGCCTGTCTCCAGCGCGACGACTGGGAGCCGTCGGCGGACCGTGTCACCATCCGGCCCGAGGCCCACGAGTCCGAGGCGGCCCCGCAGTGGCGCCGGCCGTCGTTCCCCGGCCGTGAGCACCTCCCCCGGGTCCTGGTGACCCTGGGCACCGTCATCGACGACTCCGAGGCCCTCCTGAAGATCGTCGCGTCGCTCGCCGGCGAGGACGTCAACGTGGTGGTCGCGCTGCCGCCGTCGGCCGAGGGGGAGACGCTGCCGGTGGAGGGCGACGGCGTCCAGGTGACCGGTTTCGTACCGATGGGCCTTCTGCTCCAGGGCGTGGACGTGGTCGTCTCCTCCGGTGGCGCCGGCACGGTGCTGTCGGTGCTCGGCGCGGGACTGCCGATGGTGATCTGGCCCTTGGGGCTGGACAAGCCTTTGAACGCCGAACGGACCGCCGCCCTCGGCGCCGCGGAGGTCATCGGCGCCGCGGACGAGGCCGGTACCGCCGTCGCATGGGTGCTGGAACAGCCCTCCTACCGGACCGCCGCCCAGGGCGCGGCAGCACACATCGCGGCGATGAACCCGGCCGAGGAGGTCCTGTCCCTGCTGACCGGGCGGGACCACTGACATACCCGCGGACCAGGCAGGACATCGGAAAGGGAACATCATGTACGCAGTGAGGCAGCACGTCTTCGGTTCCCCGGAGACGCTGGTGTACCAAGAGGTCGGGACTCCCTCGCCGGGACCGGGCGAGGTCCGTCTCGCCGTGACGGCGGCCGGCGTGCACCTCATGGACACCGTGCTCCGCGCGGGGAGAGAGATGGGGATGGCCCTGCCCCGTCTCCCGATGACACCGGGCCGGGAGGCCGCGGGCATCGTGGACGCCGTCGGTGCCGGGGTCGACGCGGGCTGGCTCGGCGCCCGGGTGGTGGCCTACCTCGGCCATGAACGCAACGGCGGCTACGCGACGCACGCCGTCGCCTCCGCCGACACCCTGCACCGCGTTCCGGACGGCGTGGACGACGCCACCGCCGTCGCCATGATCGGAACGGGTCGCACCGCCGTCGGCGTCCTCGAGCAAGCGGCGCTGTCGGCCGGGGACGTGGTGGTGGTGACCGCCGCGGCCGGCGGGATGGGGACCCTGCTCGTCCAGGCGGCGCGGCAGGCGGGTGCCAAGGTGGTCGGCCTGGCCGGCGGCCGGCACAAGACCGAGGCGGTGCTCGAGCAGGGCGCCGACGGTGCCGTGGACTACACCCGGGCCGACTGGGAACGACGCCTCGGCGAGGCCCTCCTGGGCGGACCGTCCACCGTGGTCCTCGACGGGGTGGGCGGCCGTCTCGGCCGGGGCGCCGCGGAGTCGCTGGGCCCGGGGGGAAGGCACCTGTACTACGGCTGGGCGTCCGACGAGGGACACTTCACCACGTTCACCGAGGCGGAGCTGGAGAAGTACGGCATCACGTCACAACTGGTGGTGGGACCCTCCCTCTTCGCACTGCCCGGTGGCATCCGCCGACTGGAGGAGACCGCCCTCGACTGGGCGGCCCGGAGCCGCTTCCGTCCCGTCGTGCAGTCCTTCCCGCTCTCCCGCGCCGCTGAGGCGCACCTGGCGCTGGAGACCCGGGCCACCATGGGCAAGGTGGTGCTGCGGCCGGAGGCCGACAGCCGTCCGTGACCGTGTCGCGTCGTATCAGGGCGGGAGCAGCGGCAGACCCGTCTGCTCGTGCTGCCACAGCCTCTCCTCGATGCGCGAGGTCGCGGTCGTCAGGTGCCGGCGGTAGGTGCTGTACGGCATGTTCAGCCGCCGCGCCGCCGCCTCCTGGGTCGGTGCCCCTTCCAGGAAGGCGAGGGTGGCGACCTGGTGCGCCTTGTCGCCGCCGCGTCCGGTGACGAGGCCTGCGATGGCGTGGGACAGCACGTCCCGCAGGGACATGCCGTGGTCGGCGACGAGCCGGCTGCGGCTGAGCGGGTTCGCTGCCAGCGCCCGCGGCCGCCGCAGGTCGCGCAGGGCCGAGCGGACCGCGGCGGCGAACTCCGGCCGGGTCAACTCCGGCGATGACGGCGCAGGTGCCGGGGACCGGACTGTGGCGGTGGCGTCGGACTCGTCGTCCGTGCCGGTCAGGAGCGTCCGCTGCTTCTCGGTCAGCCAGTCCCTGGGCGACACCTCGCGCCAGTCGTGGGCGAAGAGCCGGTAGGGGTGTCCGCCGATCATGACGGGCCGGTTCAGGGGCGCCATGTCGCAGAAGGTCATGTGGGCGTCCCAGAACCCGTCGTCACGCAGCACGATGAACGACCAGGCCAGGTCGGAGTCCCGTAGGAGCTCCCCCAGCATGCGCCAGAGCATCAGGTCCATCACCGGTGAGGGCCGCTGGTACTGGCGCGGGTACACGTGGAAGCGGCCGAGGACGATGTGCTCCCCGGCGGCCAGAGCGCCGTGCGCGCTCACGTGCTGCCACGCCGCCTCGGCGACCGGATCGTGCTCGCGTCCCTGGAAGGGGTCCGGACGCAACCAGGCCGAGAACGCCACGGCGGCTGAGGCACCGCGCAGCCGCTGCACCCGGAAGTCCTGCGGCCGGTTCGCGAGCCAGTAGCGGACCGGACCGACCGCGTCCGGGCCCTCGCCCCGCTCGGCGAGCGCGAGGACGTCCGTCTCGTCCGAGGGCACGTACGGATGGTCCTCCACCAGTCCCGGGGTGTACCACGCATGGCTCTGTGCCATGTGTCCGGCGCCCCGGTAGAGAAACTGCAGGGAGCCCACGTCCTGGAGCAGCCTGCCGGGCGAGGCTGAGCCGACCTGCTCCAGCAGATGGCGGTGCAGGCGCCGGTAGAGCTGGTCGAACCGCTCGGGGTCGCGCCACCTGAGGTCGGCCGCGAGCGCCTCCCGGACGACATCGTGCGGATGGACACCCTCCGCGCAGTGGTCGATGAAGGGTTGCCCACGCATCCACGCGAACAGTTCCGGCGCGTCGTCACCGACCATGGCGCGCAGCAGTGCCTCGGAGGTCACGTGCGCCTGCGCGCAGACCTCGAGTGCGAGCCGGTGCCTGTGGCCGGGCAACTCGCCCAGGATGTCGCGCAGCAGCGGCGCCACGACCTCGGGGGAGGGCTCCCACTGCTGAGAGGAGGGCAGGTCGAGCTCGGCGGACGCGTGGGCGGCCAGCACCAGGGCGAGTGGATGACCGGCGGCGAACGCGAGCAGCGCACCGCGCCGGGCGGGGTCGATCCCGCGTCTTTCCAGGAAGGTCTCCGCCTCGTCCGGGCTGAGGTCGTCGAGGGCGACCACCTTGAGCACGCCCGCCCACCCCGGGTCCGCCGACCACCTCACGTCGGGCGCGTGCCGGCCTGCCACGACGACCAGGACGTCGGCGGGCAGACCCGGCAGGAACTCGTCGCGCAGCCAGGTCTCCAGGCTCTGGCAGTACTCGAAGGTGTCGATCAGCAGCAGCGCCCGCGCGGTACGCGCGGCCGTCTCGGCGGCCTTCTCGAACGCCTGGGGAGCGGCCAGCGCCACGCGTCCGTCGACGTGGACGACCGCTCGGCCGGCGGCGGCGGCCTCCTTGGCGTACTGCCGGACGAGCGACGACTTGCCGATGCCTCCGGGGCCGTGCACGTACAGCACGGAAGGGGCGTCGGGCCCTCCCGCGAGGGCCTCGCGCAGCAGACCCAGTTCGGCTTCCCTGCCGACGAACAACCGATCTCTCGCCGCATCGATCCGGTCGGCGATCCTGTCGCGCGGCGGCGCTCCCATCACATGCCTCTCATGCCCGGCGAAGACCGCCGCCTCACTCAGTGCGTCACGTCGGAGAACCCGTGATCACGGCAAGCGTAACGAAGCCCGGTGTCCTGCGAGGCCAGGGGTGGTGCCGTCGATCGCTCAGGTGCCTGCGCCGAGGCCGTCGAGAGTGAGATCGAGGAGGCGTTCGGCCTGCTCCCGTTGCTCGGGCCTGCCCGAGGCCAGGGCGATGCCGGTGAGGGCGGCGAACATGTCGGTCGCGCCGATGTCCTTGCGGACGACGCCGGCTCGGGTGCCGGCGTCGAGCAGTGAGGTGAGCGCCGTGAGGATCATCTCGTGGCTCTGCGCGTAGGGGTTGACCCCTGCCGCGACCAGGGCGCGCAGGGCATCGGCCATGCCCAGCTTCGCGGTGGCGTAGTCGATGAAGCGGCCCATCCACGCGCGCAACGCTTCACGGGGCGGGAGGGTGGCCAGGAGGTCGGGGGCGGCGTCGCAGAGCTTGGCGAGTTCGTTGCGGTAGGCGGCCTCGATGAGGACCTCTCTGGTGGGGAAGTTGCGGTAGAGGGTGCCCGAGCCGACCCCGGCTTCCCTGGCGATGCGCTCCATACGCGCGTCGAGACCCTCCTCGGCGAACACCCGTACCGCCGCGGCAAGGATCTTGTCCCTGTTGCGCTGAGCGTCCGCCCGCAGGAGGCGTCCTTTTTCCTTCGTCATGAGCGGACTCCCGTCGATCCCGGAACGGCCGCGGCTTGCCAAGCGGGGAAGCCTCCACTTAGAGTGTCTCGAAGTGGAGAGCCCTCCACTTATTAAACGGCGGCTCCTCCGCTTCCACTCTAGAGCATCGGCCTCCCCTGCCGTACGGCTTCGCCCGCACCCTGGAGCGGCGATCACACGACCCGCCGCGCCTCTCCGCGAGACGCCGCGCACGAGGAGCCCTCACCTTCACACCACAGCACCAGCCGGCCCGTCCCGGCACACCACGACGCAGGAGTAATCATGGACATGACATTAAGGGGCAAGGTCGCTGTCGTCACCGGTGGCGCTTCCGGGGTGGGCCTCGGCATCGCCCAGGAGTTCGCCGCCCACGGCGCCCAGGTCGTCATCACCGATCTCGACCGGTCCGACCTGGACCGGGCGGTCGGACAGGTCGGCGGCTCCTGTACCGGCATCGTCGCCGACGTGACCGACCTCGCGGCCATGGACAGCGTGTACCGGGAGGTCGAGTCGGACTACGGCCGCCTGGACGTCGTAGTCGCGAACGCGGGGATCGGCGCGCACGCTCCCCTGGGACACATCACCGAGGACCAGTTCGAGCGCACCTTCGACGTCAACGTCAAGGGCGTGCTCTTCACCGTCCAGCCCGCGCTGCCACTCCTGCGGGACGGCGGATCCATCGTCGTCATCGGCTCGACCGCTTCCGTACGACCGCCCGCGGGGATGAGTCTCTACGGCGGGTCCAAGGCGGCCGTCCGTTGTCTCGTCCGTGCCTGGATCCAGGACATCAAGGGCTCCGGCATCCGCATCAACGTCCTGAGCCCCGGGGCCGTGGACACTCCGAGCCTGCGACGAGCCGCGGAGCAGGCCCAAGGGGCCGACGCGGTGGCCCCGCTCATCAGGGCCATGGGCGAAGGCAACCCCACAGGGCGCATCGCCGACCCGCGTGAGATCGGGAAGGCCGCCGTCTTCCTGGCCGGTGACGCAGCCGGCTTCGTCACCGGCGTCGAACTCTTCGCGGACGGAGGCATGGCACAGGTGTGACGCCCACCTCCCGCAGCCCCCACTCCTCCGACCCGGAAGTCGAACGGTCCATGTCCTCCACCCGCCCCGCCCCCGCCCCGCCGGCCGGCACTCCGTCCGGCCGTCCCA
>NZ_JAGMUE010000287.1:2999-5039 GCF_019049165.1 Streptomyces sp. AC627_RSS907 | reverse complement strand
GCGGTAGGCGCCCTCGCGGTGCAGGAGGGTGACGGTGCGGGTGGGCAGGGGCGGGTCGAGGGGGACGGGGGCCAGATGGGGGTGGTCATGGGTGATGGCGTCGGGCAGGACGGTGGCCAGGCCGGTGCGCTGGACGATCTCGGTGAGGGCCTGGATGGAGTTGGCCTCGATCCTGATGCGTGGGGCGGTCCGGTGGCGGGTGAAGTAGGCGTCGATGTGACCGCGGGTGGCGAAGTCACCGCTGAGCAGGGCAAGTTGCCGGTCGGTGAGCTCCTTTACGGGTAGCGGGGAGACGTGGCCGGTGCCGGGCCGACGGGTGCCGGTGACCAGAGTGAGTGTCTCCGTGAACAGGGCGGTGGCGATGATGCCGGGGTGGTGGGGGCCGGCGAAGGCGATGCCGAGGTCGAGGTCGTCGGCGAGCAGGGCCGCTTCGATGCGGTCCTGGGTCATCTCCATCAGGGTGAGGCTGATGCCGGGGTGGCGGGTGTGGAACTCGGCGGTGAGCGGGCCGACCAGATAGGCGGTGAAGGTGGGCGTGACGCCCAGCCGCAGGTGACCGCGGGAGAGGTCCTGGACGTCGTGGACGGCACGTTCGGCGGCGGCCAGGTCGCGCAGCGCGCGCCGGGCGTGGTCGGTGTAGACGGCACCGGCGTCGGTGAGCCGCACCGTGCGGCCGGTGCGGTCCAGGAGCTGCACGCCCAGGGTCCGCTCCAGTTGCTTGATCTGCTGGGAGAGCGTGGGCTGGGAGATGTGCAGCTCCTCGGCGGCGCGGGTGAAGTTGCCGTGTTCGGCCACGGCGAGCAGATAGCGCAGGTGACGCAGTTCGAGAGCAGTCATGGAGGGAACTATAGATGAGAGCAATAACTTCTATCCCTAACAGCTCTTGGACACTATAGGGGCAGGTCATGCATGGTGGATTTCACCAGCCCACAGGGGCCGACCACCTCCGAAGGGAGTGACCATGCAGGACCTCACCGACGGCGTCGCCCGTTTCCAGCGGGACGTCTTCCCGGCCAAGGCGGAGCTCTTCGCCCATCTGGCCACGCATCACGCACCGCACACGCTGTTCATCAGCTGTTCCGACGCCCGCGTCGTCCCCGAGCTGATCACCGGCACCGAGCCGGGTGACCTGTTCGTCATCCGCACCGCCGGCAACCTGGTGCCCGCCTACACCCCCGAGGCCGACGGGATCACGGCGAGCATCGAGTACGCCGTCGCCGCACTGGGCGTCAAGGACATCGTCGTCTGCGGTCACTCCGCGTGCGGTGCGATGACCGCGCTCGCCGAGGGCCACGACCTCAGCGGTGCCCCGGCGGTCGCCACCTGGCTGCGGCACGCGGACGCCTCGGTGGCCCGCACCGCCGCAGACGGTGACGTTCCTGCCCTGGTACGGCAGAACGTGCTGGCCCAGCTGGCGAACCTGGCCACTCACCCCTCGGTCGCCAAGGCGCTGGCGCAAGGGAAGGTCACCCTGCACGGCTGGGTCTTCGACATCCCCACCGGCCGCATCCAGGACCTGACCGCCCCGCTCGCGGCCTGATACTCCCGGCTCCGGCCTCCCGCCCGGGAATCCCCCATCCCCCCACTCGCCACTTCACCCCACCCCCCTGCTCGTGAAGTGGCCCAGCTGAGAAAAGGACGTACTGATCATGGTGCACGCACAGTTCGACTCGACCGCCCGTGAGGCCCTGGCCGCCAAGGCCGTGGAGGCCAAGACCGTCAAGAACCTCTCCTGGAAGCAGATCGCTGACGCCTCGGGCCTGTCGGTGGCCTTCACCACCGCCGCCGTCCTCGGCCAGCACCCGCTGCCGGAGAAGTCCGCGAAGGCCGTGGCCGAGCTGCTGGGCCTGGACGACGACGCGGCAATGCTGCTGCAGACCATCCCGGTCCGCGGTTCGATGCCGAACCGGATCCCGACCGACCCGACCATGTACCGCTTCTACGAGATGCTCCAGGTCTACGGCACGACCCTCAAGGCCCTGGTCCACGAGGAGTTCGGGGACGGCATCATCTCCGCGATCAACTTCAGGCTCGACGTGA
>NZ_JAGMUE010000287.1:0-2916 GCF_019049165.1 Streptomyces sp. AC627_RSS907 | reverse complement strand
CTGACCGGCGCCGGCACAGCGTCGCACACGGGCGGCAACGGGGCGGGCCGGAACAACAGCCTTCCGGCCCGCCCCACCCCGCCCCGTCCCCCGAACCCCGCGAAGCCACCCGTCGGCGGCCTCGCCCCCCTTCCGTCCTTGGAGGATCTTTCATGGACTTCGTCCAGCGCACCATCGACATCGCCCGTCAGAACGTCGCCGAGGGCGGCCGCCCGTTCGCGACCGTCATCGTCAAGGACGGCGAGATCCTCGCCGAGAGCCCCAACAGGGTCGCCCAGACCAGCGACCCCACCGCCCACGCGGAGATCCTCGCCATCCGCGACGCCTGCACCAAGCTGGGCACCGAGCACCTGACCGGCACCACGATCTACGTCCTCGCCCACCCCTGCCCGATGTGCCTGGGCTCGCTGTACTACTGCTCGCCGGACGAGGTCGTCTTCCTCACCACCCGCGACGCCTACGAGCCCCACTACGTCGACGACCGCAAGTACTTCGAACTCGGCACCTTCTACGACGAGATCGCCAAGCCCTGGCAGGACCGACGGATGCCGATGCGCTACGAGGAGCGCGAGGACGCCGTCGAGGTGTACCGCCTCTGGCAGGAGCGCAACGGCGGCGAGCGCCGCGTCGCGGGCGCCCCCACCGCATGACCCAGGTGGTCGAGAAGGCGGCCTGGGTCCACCTGGACGAAGGCCGCCTCCTGACCGCCCGCACCCACGGCCGCGACCGGTTCTACCTGCCCGGCGGCACACCCGAACCCGGCGAAACGCACCCCCCGGCCCTCGCCCGCGAGATCCGGGAAGAACTCGGCGTCGCCCTGGCCCTTGCAACCGTCGTACGCCTGCTGATCACCGAGGCCCCGGCCGGCGGCAAGCCCGCCGGCACCCTGGTCCGCACGCCCTGCTTCACCGCCGACCACACCAGCACACCCACCCCATGCGGGGAGATCGCCTACCTCGCCCACGGCGAGTGCCACCATCCGCGAAGTGCTCGAACGCCTCGCAGAGAACGGCCGGCTCCTGCGCTGGTGAACCCCGACGGCGCACCGGCCCCACACCTTCCGGTCCCGGGGCTGGTGCACCCGTTCGCTCTCACAAACCTGTCCCGCACCCGTTCCTCCCGAAGGTGATGTCGTGTCCGAGCTGTCCCCGAGGCAGCGGCTGCTGGTCCTTGCCGTGTGCTGCTCAGCCCTGTTCCTCGTCAGCCTCGACAACACGGCCCTGAACACCGCGCTGCCGGCCATCCGTCACGACTTCGGCGCCTCCACCGCCGGACTGCAGTGGACCGTCGACGCCTACCTCGTCGTCCTCTCCTCCCTGCTGCTGCTCGCCGGCTCGGCCGGTGACCGCATAGGCCGCCGCCGCGTCTTCCGCGCCGGGCTCACCCTGTTCACCACCGCCTCCGTGCTGTGCTCCCTCGCCCCCACCCTCGGCTGGCTGATCGCCTTCCGCGCCCTCCAGGCCGTCGGCGGCTGCATGCTCACCCCCGTTGCCATGGCCATCATCACCAACGTCTTCACCGACCGCCGCGAACGCGCCCGCGCCATCGGCATCTGGAGCGCGGTCCAGGGCATCACCATGGCCGCCGGCCCCCTGCTCGGCGGACTACTGGTCGACACCGCCGGCTGGCGCTGGATCTTCCTGATCAACCTCCCCGTCGGCCTCCTCGCGCTGGCCCTGACCGGCCGGGTGCCCGAGTCCCGCGCCCCGCAGCCCCGCCGCGTGGACGCGGTCGGCCAGCTGCTGGTCGTCGTGCTGCTCGCCACCACGGTCTGCGCGATCATCCAGGGCCCGGCCACGGGCTGGACCTCCCCACAGGTACTGCTCTGCGCCGGCACCGCCGCCGTGGCACTGCCCGCACTGATCACCGCCGAGCTCGTCCAGCGCGAGCCGCTGATCGAACTGCGCTTCTTCCGCCAGCCCTCGTTCACCGCGTCCGCGCTCAGCGCGGTGTGCGCCTTCGCCGCCCTGAGCGGCTTCCTCTTCCTCACCGCCCTCGACCTCCAGGACGCCCGCGGCCTGGCCGCCTGGCAGGCCGGCCTCTGCCTGCTGCCCATGGCCGCCATGACCATCGCCTGCCCTCCCCTGGCCGGGCGCCTCACCGCCACCCGCGGCCCCCACCTCCCCCTGATGCTCTCCGGCACCGCCACCACCCTCGCCGGACTCCTGGCCCTCCTCGGCGCCCAGCGACACATCCCGTTCCTACTGGCCTGCTACCTCCTCTTCGGCATCGGCTTCGGGCTCGTCAACGCCCCCATCACCCACACCGCCGTCTCCGGCATGCCCCGCGCCCAGGCCGGCGTCGCCTCCGCCATCACCACCACCAGCCGCCAGATCGGCAGCGCCCTCGGCGTCGCCGTCACCGGCGCCACCCTCTCCGCCGCCGACTGCACCGCCGCCACGTTCGACCACGCGAGCCGCCCCGCCTGGTGGATCATCACCGGCTGCGGCATCACCATCGCCGCCCTGGCCACGCTCACCCGGCATCACGCCCACCGGAGCACCCCACCCGGCACGGCACCGGCGACGACCGGCCAACACCGACGGCAGGCCCCACGAGTGAGTGTGTGATCGACGCAGGTTCCCAGGGGGGCGGCCCTGAAACACACAGACGTACTCCCCCTGTCGACCCGGATGGGCGACGGGGGGCGGCACACTGGGGCGCGGGCTGGGCTGCTCCCGGGCGAAAGGCACCGTGGCCGGCGCGGCGCCCGTTTCCCGCGCCTCCGTGGGCTGGCTAGGCCGTGTTTTAGGTCGGGATTCTGATCCACGCCTCGTGCTGTGATGATCACGTTGTGGGGCGTGGGGATCTTTCTGATGAGCAGTGGTCTGTGTTGGAGTCGTTGCTTCCTGCGGCGGGTGTGAGTCGCAGGTCGCCGGGTCGTCGGCGGCTGGTGGACGGTGTTCGGTGGCGGGT
>NZ_JAGMUE010000286.1:0-674 GCF_019049165.1 Streptomyces sp. AC627_RSS907 | reverse complement strand
CATCAGCCCCGCGCTCGGGCCGCCGACCTTGGCGAGCCGCAGCGTGACCTTCACGTCCTTCGGCGAGCGGTGCAGGTAGCCCAACGCCGCCTGGACCGCCGAGTCCTGGGACTCCTTCATCTCCTCGCGGTTGTGCTTGTCCACCTCCTTCGGCGAGTCGCCGACCGGGTAGACGGAGTCGCGCGGCATCACCGCGCGCCCCTCGTTGAACCAGCCGCTGACCACGTCCTTGAGGCGGATGTCCGCGTCCGGGCCGGTGGCGACGATGGCCGTCATCCGCAACTGCCCGCTGGTCTCCCGGGTCGGGGCGCCCTCGATGGTGATCACCGGCTGGCCACGGTCGGAGCCGAGCACGTTCGCGGTCAGCCCTGGGTAGGCGATCGAGAACGGCAGCGGCGCGAACGCGGCGACCGCGAGCAGGGCGACGACGAGCGTGGAGCAGACCGCGAGGATGCGAGCGCGAGGAGACACGTCCGCCACCCTAAAGGACGGCAACGTTTCCCCGGCCGGGCAGGGCCGGCCAGGGCGGGGCACGGCAGGGCGGCGCCGCGGGGGCGGGCGCGGCGGATCGCCCGCGCCGGCGCGGGGCGCGGCGACGGCGGCCCCGGGCGCGCGGCCGGCGCTCAGCGCAGGGCGTCCGCGACCTCCTTCGCGGCCTCGACCACCCGCGGGCC
>NZ_JAGMUE010000030.1:122033-208671 GCF_019049165.1 Streptomyces sp. AC627_RSS907 | reverse complement strand
GGTCGGGGCCGGGTCGGGGGGTGTCCGTCCTCGGAACGGCGCGGAATCGGTCGGCCACGGAAGTGACGGTGTTGACGCGCCAACCGCTGCGGGCGGACACCCCCCGACCCGTCCCCTTCCCGCCGTACGCGGCCAACCCGCCGTAGCTCGCGCGCAGGCCGCCCCGCCGCTGCTGCGGGCAGTCCGTCCGGGCCCGCCCAGCTGCGGGCAGTCGTGCCGCTGGGGCGGCACGGGTGGGCGCAGCGGCACCCCGTAGCGCCGGGCCGCGCAACCCACCCCCGCGCCCACACCCGCGCCGGGTGCCGGCCCCACGCCCCGCCGCGCAGCGCCCCGCACCCGCGCCGGGGCCCAGATCCACGCCCCGCCGCGCAGCGACCCGCGTCGGCTACAGCCGCCCCAGTACCTGCGTCAGCAGTGCGCCCATCCGCGTGGCGGAGTCGCGGCCCGCCTGCAGGACCTCCTCGTGGTTCAGGGGCTCACCCGTCATGCCCGCCGCGAGGTTGGTCACCAGCGAGATGCCCAGCACCTCCGCGCCCGCCTCGCGGGCCGCGATCGCCTCCAGGACCGTCGACATGCCCACCAGGTCGGCCCCGATGACGCGGGCCATGCGGATCTCGGCCGGGGTCTCGTAGTGCGGGCCGGGGAACTGGGCGTAGACGCCCTCCTCCAGCGTGGGGTCGACCTCCTTGCACAGGGCGCGCAGGCGGGGGGAGTAGAGGTCGGTGAGGTCGACGAAGTTGGCGCCGACGATGGGGGAGGTGGCCGTGAGGTTGATGTGGTCGCTGATCAGGACCGGCTGGCCGGGGCGCATGCCCTCGCGCAGGCCGCCGCAGCCGTTGGTGAGGATCACCGTCTTGGCGCCGGCGGCCACGGCCGTGCGGACGCCGTGGGCGACGGAGGCCACCCCGTGGCCCTCGTAGTAGTGGGTGCGGCCCAGGAAGACCAGCGCGCGCTTGTCACCGATGGCGTACGAGCGGACCTTGCCGCCGTGGCCCTCCACCGCCGGCTTCGGGAAGCCGGGGAGCTCGGTGACCTGGAGATCGGCCTCGGGGGCGCCCAGGGCGTCCACGGCCGGTGCCCAGCCGGAGCCCATCACGAGGGCGACGTCGTGGGTCTCGGCGCCGGTGAGTTCGCGCAGGCGGGCCGCGGCGGCGTCGGCGGCGGCGTACGGGTCGCCCTGGATGTCGTCCGGAAGAAGAGATGCGTTCACGCCGAAGAGGGTAGCCGGTTTACGCCTACGCGCGTAGATGACGGAGCCCACGGGACGGCGATCGTTGCCTTGTCGTTTCCGACGAACCGCCGGCCCGGTCAGCAGGGGCGCTTGCGGAGTGCCATGACGTAGTCGTGGGGTGCGCCGGCGGACTCGGCGGCGTCCGCCACCTCGCCCAGGTAGCGGGCGGAGGGCAGGCCGCCCTCGTAGGCGTTCAGGACGTACGTCCAGGCGCCCTCCTCGCCGTCCAGGGTGTGGACCCGTACGCGCGTGCGACGGTAGATGTCCAGACCCACGCCCTCCCAGCGGTCCAGCGAGTCCTCGTCCATCGGCGCGACGTCGTACAGCGACACGAACACCTGCGAGGCGGGATCCTCGACGAGTGTCGCGAGGGCGCCCTCCCAGCCCATGTGCTCGCCCCCGAAGGTCAGCCGCCACCCGTTCAGCCAGCCGGTGGCGCGCAGCGGCGAGTGCGGGGCGCGGCGGGTCATCAACCGCGCGTCGAGGTTGCCGGCGTACGCGGCGTAGAGCGACATGGGGAGAGGGTACGGCAGCGCCCCGGCGTCGCTCCGGTATCGAGGGTGCCCCCGGGCGGCCGGGCACGGGACGGTGCGGGACAATGGAGTACGTGACTCGGATCGTGATCATTGGCGGCGGACCCGGCGGATACGAAGCGGCGCTGGTGGCCGCGCAGCTCGGCGCGGAGGTGACCGTCGTCGACTGCGACGGTCTGGGCGGGGCGTCGGTGCTGACCGACTGCGTGCCGTCCAAGACCCTGATCGCCACGGCCGAGGTGATGACCACCTTCGACTCCTCGTACGAGGAGCTGGGGATCATCGTCGCCGACGACACCCCGCCCATGGAGCAGGCCGCCCGGGTGGTGGGGGTCGACCTGGGGAAGGTCAACCGGCGTGTCAAGCGGCTCGCCCTGGCGCAGTCGCACGACATCACCGCCTCCGTGACCCGCGCCGGGGCGCGGGTCGTGCGCGGGCGCGGGCGGCTGGAGGGCATGCAGGCCCTCGACGGGTCGCGGAAGGTCGTGGTGCGCGCCGCCGACGGGAGCGAGGAGACGCTCACCGCGGACGCGGTGCTCATCGCCACCGGCGGGCACCCCCGTGAGCTGCCCGACGCGCGGCCCGACGGCGAGCGGATCCTGAACTGGACCCAGGTGTACGACCTGGACGAGCTGCCGGAAGAGCTCATCGTCGTCGGCTCCGGTGTGACCGGTGCCGAGTTCGCCGGTGCCTACCAGGCGCTAGGGTCGAGGGTCACCCTCGTGTCGTCGCGGGACCGGGTGCTGCCCGGCGAGGACCCGGACGCCGCGGCCGTACTGGAGGACGTGTTCCGGCGGCGCGGTATGAACGTCATGTCGCGTTCCCGGGCCCAGTCCGCCAAGCGGGTGGGGGACCGGGTCGAGGTCACGCTCGCCGACGGGCGTGTCATCACCGGGTCGCACTGTCTGATGGCCGTCGGCGCCATCCCCAACACCGAGGGGATGGGCCTGGAGGAGGCCGGGGTCAAGCTGAAGGACTCCGGGCACATCCAGACCGACCGCGTGTCGCGGACCTCGGCGCCCGGTGTGTACGCCGCCGGTGACGTCACCGGCGTCTTCGCGCTCGCCTCGGTGGCCGCGATGCAGGGGCGGATCGCCATGTACCACTTCCTCGGCGACGCCGTCACCCCGCTGAACCTCAAGACCGTCTCCGCCAACGTCTTCACCGACCCCGAGATCGCCACCGTCGGGTACTCGCAGGCCGACGTCGACGCCGGCAAGATCGACGCCCGGGTGGTGAAGCTGCCGCTGCTGCGCAACCCGCGCGCCAAGATGCAGGGCATCCGGGACGGCTTCGTCAAGATCTTCTGCCGGCCGGGCACCGAGATCGTCGTGGGCGGTGTCGTCGTGGCGCCGCGCGCCTCGGAACTCATCCACCCCATCTCGATCGCGGTCGACAACAACCTGACGGTCGAGCAGATCGCGAACGCCTTCACCGTGTACCCCTCGCTTTCGGGATCGATCGCGGAGGTGGCGCGGCAGCTGCACACGCGGAAGGCCGGCGGCGAGGGCTAGGCGCCGGGTCCGGGCGGCCGGAATCGACTCCCCGGCGGTTACGGGGAGTCGCGTCGCTTGCGGGTGGCATAGGCGGGCGGGGTAGGCGTGTATACCACTTCCAGGTCTGCTGTGCGAACAACTTCTGCTATTCAGCGCATACTGCTGAAAGCAGACGGTCGTTGGGGTTACTGTCAGTTTCGTGTTCGCTGCAGAACGTCGCCAATTGATCCTCGAAATGGTGCGAGCGAACGGAGCCGTGTCGCTCCGTGAGCTCGCCCGCGTCGTCCAGACCTCCGAAGTGACCGTACGGCGGGACGTGCGCGCACTGGAGGCAGAAGGACTCCTCGACCGCCGGCACGGCGGTGCGGTACTGCCGGGCGGGTTCACGCGGGAGTCCGGTTTCCCGCAGAAGTCCCATCTCGCGACCGCCGAGAAGACGGCCATCGCCGATCTCGCCGCGAGCTTCGTCGAAGAGGGCGAGGCCATCGTGGTGGGGGCCGGGACCACCACGCAGGAGCTGGCACGCCGGCTCGCGCGGGTGCCCGGGCTGACCGTCGTCACCAACTCGCTGCTGGTGGCCCAGGCCCTGGCCCATGCCAACCGGGTCGAGGTCGTGATGACCGGCGGCACCCTCCGCGGGTCCAACTACGCCCTGGTCGGGTCGGGAGCCGAGCAGTCCCTCCAGGGGCTGCGCGTGTCCAAGGCCTTCCTGTCCGGGAGCGGGCTGACGGCGGAGCGGGGGCTGTCCACGTCCAACATGCTGTCGGCGTCCGTCGACCGCGCGCTGGTGCAGGCCGCCGCCGAGGTCGTCGTCCTGGCCGACCACTCCAAGCTGGGCACGGACACCATGTTCCAGACCGTGCCCACGGACGTCATCACCCGCCTGGTCACGGACGAGCCACCCGCCCACGACGACCGTGCCGGCACCGAGCTCCAGGCCCTGGCCGACCAGGGCGTGCAGATCGCCGTGGCCGGGGCCTCGGGAAGCGGGACGGGTGACTCCGGGGCCCCGGGAGGCTCGGGAACCACGGGGGGTGATGCCGTCCCGTCGCGTCAGCAGCGCCGGGACGTGCCGGTTCCGGGGCCACGCCGACAGGTCCCGGGCGCGGCGGCGGGGCTGCGGTCGGCCGCGTCCCTGGGTGAGCAGAACGCCGGGGCGGAGCGGACGCGCGTCGCCGATCTGCGCCGACGCTGAGCCGCCCGTACGGTCCGTCGCGTCCCCGGCACCACGACGGGGCGCCCGGCGGACCGGTTGTTGTGGTCCGCCGGGCGCCCCGGTCGTCCTGCGGTCGTGCGCGTGTCAGTCCTTGATCTCGCAGATCACGGCGCCCGAGGTGATGGACGCGCCGACCTCGGCGCCCAGGCCCTTGACGGTGCCGGACTTGTGGGCGTTCAGGGGCTGCTCCATCTTCATGGCCTCCAGGACGACGATCAGGTCGCCCTCCTGGACCTCCTGGCCCTCCTCCACCGCGATCTTCACGATGGTGCCCTGCATCGGCGAGGCGAGGGTGTCGCCGGAGGCCGCCGGGCCGGACTTCTTCGCCGCGCGGCGCTTCGGCTTGGCGCCGGCCGCGAGGCCCGTGCGGGCCAGGGACATGCCCAGCGAGGACGGGAGGGAGACCTCCAGGCGCTTGCCGCCGACCTCGACGACGACCGTCTCGCGGCCTCCGTCCTCGTCCGTCTCCGCGTCGGCGGGGGCGGTGAAGGGCTTGATCTCGTTGACGAACTCGGTCTCGATCCAGCGGGTGTGGACCGTGAACGGGTCGGTGGAGCCGGTCAGCTCCGGGGCGAAGGCCGGGTCGCGCACGACCACCCGGTGGAACGGGATGGCGGTGGCCATGCCCTCGACGGTGAACTCGTCCAGGGCGCGCGCGGCCCGCTGGAGCGCCTCGGCGCGGGTGCGGCCGGTGACGATCAGCTTCGCCAGCAGGGAGTCCCACGCCGGGCCGATCACGCTGCCGGACTCGACGCCCGCGTCCAGGCGGACGCCCGGGCCGGTGGGCGGGTTGAAGGTGGTGACGGTGCCGGGGGCGGGCAGGAAGCCCCGGCCCGGGTCCTCGCCGTTGATGCGGAACTCGAAGGAGTGGCCGCGCAGCTCCGGGTCGCCGTAGCCCAGTTCCTCGCCGTCGGCGATGCGGAACATCTCGCGCACCAGGTCGATGCCGGCGACCTCCTCGGTCACCGGGTGCTCGACCTGGAGGCGGGTGTTGACCTCCAGGAAGGAGATGGTGCCGTCCAGGCCGACGAGGAACTCGACGGTGCCGGCGCCGACGTAGCCGGCCTCCTTCAGGATCGCCTTGGAGGCCGAGTACAGCTCGTCCCTCTGCGCCTCGGACAGGAACGGGGCGGGGGCCTCCTCGACCAGCTTCTGGTGGCGCCGCTGGAGCGAGCAGTCACGGGTGGAGACGACGACCACGTTGCCGTGGGTGTCGGCCAGGCACTGGGTCTCCACGTGGCGGGGCTTGTCGAGGTAGCGCTCGACGAAGCACTCGCCGCGGCCGAAGGCGGCCACCGCCTCACGGACGGCGGAGTCGTACAGCTCGGGGACCTCCTCCAGCGTGCGGGCGACCTTGAGGCCGCGTCCGCCGCCGCCGAAGGCCGCCTTGATCGCGATCGGCAGGCCGTGCTCCTTGGCGAAGGCCACGACCTCCTCGGCGCCCGAGACCGGGTCCGGGGTGCCCGCGACCAGCGGGGCGCCGGCGCGCTGGGCGATGTGGCGGGCGGCGACCTTGTCACCCAGGTCGCGGATGGCCTGCGGGGGCGGGCCGATCCAGATCAGGCCCGCGTCCAGGACCGCCTGCGCGAACTCGGCGTTCTCGGAGAGGAATCCGTAGCCGGGGTGGATGGCGTCCGCGCCCGACTCACCGGCAGCTTTGAGGACCTTGGAGATGTCCAGGTAGCTGGTGGCGGGGGTGTCACCACCCAGGGCGAACGCCTCATCCGCGGCGCGGACATGCAGAGCGTCCCGGTCCGGGTCCGCGTAGACGGCCACGCTCGCGATCCCGGCGTCCCGGCAGGCCCGGGCCACGCGGACAGCGATTTCGCCACGGTTGGCGATGAGCACCTTGCGCACGATTGAGGCTCCCTCCTTGAAACAAGCCGAGTTTAGGGACTGCCGACACGGCACTTCGACCCGTCCCCAATGGTGAGCTTGCCCACACGGAGCGTGATTCGAGGCTCGCTCGACCCGTGAAATCCCTTGTACGGCCGTGACACGCGGGACTCCTCGGGGAAACCCTAGCCCTCCCGTGTGGTCAAGGTCTCTGTGAGAGCGTGCCGCGCGCCACTCCGTTTCTTTGTGGAGTCCCTACGAATGGCCCAATGATTCTTTGCTCGTGACCGACCCCTTGTCGCGTTGTTTACCCGTTAGTAGCGTTCGCGATGTCTCGAACGTACCTGGGGTAACAGCCGCTCCGTGCGGCAGCGGTCGAAAGTGGGTGGGGACCGGTGGCGGTGCGCAGGCCGGTGGCGTGGATCCTGGCGGTCGTGCTCTTCGCCGAGGCGCTCGGCGTCGCGGCGCTGAACTGGTTCCTGGGGATCGTCGTCGACCGGCAGGACATGTCCCTGGCCGGTCTCGACCCGGACGTGATGTCCACGTCCTCGAAGGCCGGCGGGGTGGTCTTCGGGCTCTACTTCGCGCTGTGCGGGCTGGTCTCCCTGCGCGTGGCGCTGCGCGACCGCCCGCCCGCCGGCTTCGGCCGGATCCTGCTGGTCAGCGTGGCCGTGGTGCACGGGCTGCTCGGCGCCGTCACCTGGGGACTGGTGGGCCCCAAGGCCTTCCTGTTCATGATCGTCGTCCTCGGCCTCGTCGTGCTGCTGCTGATGAGCCACGACGCCCACGAGGAGCGCGCGTCCGGGCGGGCCGGGCACGGCGAGGACGACGACGGCTCCCCGGTCAGCCCTCCGCCGGCGCCCACAACTCCGTGATGCCGACACCGAGGTCCGCGAGGAGACGCCGCAGCAGCGGCAGGCTGATGCCGATCACGTTCCCGTGGTCGCCGTCGATGCCGTCGATGAACGGGGCCGAGCGGCCGTCCAGGGTGAAGGCCCCGGCGACGTACAGGGGCTCGCCGGAGGCGACGTAGGCCGCGATCTCCTCGTCGGTCGGCTCGCCGAAGCGGACGACGGTCGAGGCGGTGGCGGAGACGTGGCGGCCGGAGGCGGTGTCCCAGACGCAGTGGCCGGTCTGCAGCGTGCCCGCCCGGCCGCGCATCGCCTTCCAGCGGGCGGTCGCCTCCTCGGCGTCCGCCGGCTTGCCGAGGGCCCGGCCGTCCAGGTCGAGCACCGAGTCGCAGCCGATCACCAGAGCGCCCCGCACCTCGGGCTTCGCGGCCACGACGGAGGCCTTGGCCTCGGCGAGGGCGAGGGCGAGCTCGGCGGGGGTCGGCGCGGTGACCGCGTCCTCGTCGACGCCGCTCACGAGCACCTCGGGGGCGAGCCCGGCCTGGCGCAGCAGGCCGAGCCGGGCGGGGGACTGGGAGGCGAGGACGAGTCGGCGGCGCGGCTGCTGGTCTGTCATGGGATCAGGGTATCGGCGGCGTCAGGGCCGCCGGTGCCTCACCGCACGCCGATGACGATCATCGCGAGGATCATGGCCGACGCCAGGCAGACGCTCAGCCGCCGCAGCATGGCCTGCATGTCGCGCAGTTCCTCGGGCGGCTCGTTCTCGGGGTCGGACCACAGCATTCCACCAGCGTGGGGCCGGGCGGGGGAAGGGCGCCTGAGTACGCGTACTCAAGAAGGGGCGCGGGTTGTCGTGCTGTGCGCGGTTCCCCGCGCCCCTGAGTCCGTGGCCGTCACCTCGGCCAGTAGGTGCGGCTCCACGAGGCCGGGCCGGGCTGGGGTAGGCGGCGGGCCGCGATGCGGGACGGGTCGGACCAGGCGTCCCTGGTGCTCGGTGCGCCGGACGGCTCCGTCCCCGCCGCCGCGGCGCGTGCTCGGACCACCGCCAGGGCGGCGGCCAGCTCCTCCGGGGTGGGGTTGCCCCGTACGACCTTGATCACGTCAGGCTCCTCAGAGGGGGATGTTGCCGTGCTTCTTCGGGGGGAGGGATTCCCGCTTGGTGCGCAGCTGACGCAGGCCGCGGACGATGTGGCGACGGGTGTCGGCGGGCATGATCACCGCGTCGACGTAGCCGCGTTCGGCCGCCGTGTAGGGGTTGAGCAGGGTGTCCTCGTACTCCTGGATCAGGCGGGCGCGGGTGGCGTCCCCCTCTCCGGTGGACTCGGCCTCGGCGATGGTGCGGCGGTGCAGGATGTTGACCGCGCCCTGGGCGCCCATGACGGCGATCTGCGCGGTGGGCCAGGCCAGGTTGAGGTCGGCGCCCAGGTGCTTGGAGCCCATGACGTCGTAGGCGCCGCCGAAGGCCTTGCGGGTGATGACGGTGATGAGGGGGACGGTGGCCTCGGCGTAGGCGAAGATCAGCTTGGCGCCGCGGCGGATGATGCCGTCGTGCTCCTGGTCGACGCCGGGCAGGAAGCCGGGGACGTCCACGAAGGTGATGACCGGGACGTTGAAGGCGTCGCAGGTGCGGACGAAACGGGCCGCCTTCTCGGAGGCGGTGATGTCCAGGCAGCCGGCGAACTGCATCGGCTGGTTGGCGACGATGCCGACCGGGCGGCCCTCGACCCGGCCGAAGCCGGTGAGGATGTTCGGCGCGAACAGCGGCTGGGTCTCGAAGAACTCGGCGTCGTCGAGGACGTGCTCGATGACGGTGTGCATGTCGTAGGGCTGGTTCGCCGAGTCCGGGACGATCACGTCCAGTTCCCGGTCCTCGTCGGTGACCGTGAGGTCGGCCTCCTCGGGGAAGGCGGGGGGCTCGGAGAGGTTGTTGGACGGCAGGTACGACAGCAGCTGCTTGACGTACTCGATGGCGTCCTTCTCGTCGCCGGCCATGTGGTGGGCCACACCGGAGGCGGTGTTGTGGGTGCGGGCGCCGCCCAGCTCCTCGAAGCCGACGTCCTCGCCGGTGACGGTCTTGATGACGTCGGGGCCGGTGATGAACATGTGCGAGGTCTGGTCGACCATGACCGTGAAGTCGGTGATGGCGGGGGAGTAGACCGCCCCTCCCGCGCACGGGCCGACCACCAGGCTGATCTGGGGGATGACGCCGGAGGCGTGGGTGTTGCGGCGGAAGATCTCGCCGTAGGCACCGAGCGAGGCCACGCCCTCCTGGATGCGGGCGCCGCCGGAGTCGTTGATGCCGATGACCGGGCAGCCGGTCTTCAGCGCGAAGTCCATGACCTTGACGATCTTCTGGCCGTAGACCTCGCCGAGGGCCCCGCCGAAGACGGTGAAGTCCTGGGAGAAGACGGCGACCGGGCGGCCGTCGACGGTGCCGTAGCCGGTGACGACGCCGTCGCCGTAGGGACGGTTGGCGTCCAGGCCGAAGTTGGTGGAGCGGTGCCGGGCGAACTCGTCCAGCTCGACGAAGGAGCCCTCGTCGAGCAGGAGGCCGATGCGCTCACGGGCCGTCAGTTTGCCCTTGGCGTGCTGCTTCTCGACGGCGCGTTCCGAACCGGCGTGCGTCGCTTCCTCGATACGGCGCCTCAGATCCGCGAGCTTGCCCGCGGTCGTGTGGATGTCGGGCTGCTGCTCTTCCGGCTCGGACATCGGGATGCGGCTCCCTGCCTGCTCAAAAGGGGGGACGGTTACTCATCCGTAGAGTAGTAGGGGCCCCTGCGATCGGCAGTGCGGTGTTTCCCACACCTATCGTGGCTTGCATGACGCCCCGAGATGCCTCCGACCCCTCCCGCAGCCGCTGGTCCGACCTGGACCGGCCGCCCCTCAACACCACCGCGCTGCGCCGCGGGCTGGTACGGGAGGGAGGACTGTGGCGGCAGGTGGACGTGGTGCAGCGCACCGGATCGACCAACTCCGACCTCGTGGCCCGCGCCGCCGAGGGGAGGGCGGACGAGGGGGCCGTCCTCGTCGCCGAGGAGCAGACCGCCGCGCGCGGCCGCCTGGACCGCCGGTGGACGGCACCGGCACGCTCCGGCCTCTTCTTCTCCGTACTGCTGCGGCCCGCCGAGGTGCCCGTGGCCCGCTGGGGCTGGCTGCCGCTGCTCACCGGCGTCGCGGTGGCGACCGGGCTGTCCCGGACCGCGGGTGTCGACACGGCCCTGAAATGGCCCAACGACCTCCTCGTGACCGTCGGTGACGAGGAGCGCAAGGCCGGCGGCATCCTCGCCGAGCGGGCCGGCGACGACGGGGTGGTCATCGGCGTCGGTGTCAACGTCAGTCTGCGGGCGGACGAACTGCCCGTGCCGCGGGCCGGGTCGCTGGCGCTGGCCGGCGCCGTGAGCACGGACCGCGACCCGCTGCTGCGGGGGGTGCTGCGGTCCCTGGAGGACTGGTACGGGAAGTGGCGGGAGGCAGGGGGCGACCCGGCGGCCGGCGGGCTGCAGGAGACGTACGCGGCAGGGTGCTCGACGCTCGGGCGGATGGTGCGGGCGGAGCTCCCGGGGGAGCGGTCGCTCGTGGGCGAGGCGGTGGCCGTGGACGGGGACGGCCGGCTGGTGCTGGCCACGGAGGCGGGGGTGCAGGAGCCCGTGGGGGCGGGGGACATCGTGCACCTGAGGCCGGCGTGAGCGCGTTCCCCCTGCCGGCCGGGGCCTGAGGAGGAGGCGCTTGAGGAGGAGGCCGCGCAGGCCGGGAACGGAGGTCCGGGGCGGGCCCCCGTCCAGGGCCCGGACCGGCGCCGGGACGCCACCGGTCGGCTCCGCCTGGCGGAGTGAGCTGGGGCACACCTGACGTAAAGTTGGGGCCGGTCGATAGACCGCGGCAGATCGGAAGGGCAGCAGGCGTGACCGTCGACGACACGGGCTCCGGCGCGGACGGGGACGGCCGGGTGGACCCCGAGCCCGCCCCGGACTCCGCCGACTCCGGCGAGGACCCGCTCGCGCTGCGCCTCGAAGGGCTCATCCTGGGCGCCGAGCGCCGCTACACCCCCTTCCAGGCCGCCCGCAGCGCGGGCGTCTCCATGGAGCTGGCCTCCCGTTTCTGGCGGGCGATGGGCTTCGCCGACATAGGCCAGGCCAAGGCGCTCACCGAAGCCGACGTCCTCGCCCTGCGGCGCCTGGCCGGCCTGGTGGAGGCGGGGCTGCTCAGCGAGGCCATGGCCATCCAGGTGGCCCGGTCCACCGGGCAGACCACCGCCCGGTTGGCCGAGTGGCAGATCGATTCCTTCCTGGAGGGCCTGACCGAGCCTCCGGAGCCGGGAATGACCCGCACCGAGGTGACGTACCCCCTGGTCGAGCTGCTGCTGCCGGAGCTGGAGGAGTTCCTCGTCTACGTCTGGCGGCGCCAGCTCGCCGCCGCCACCGGACGCGTGGTGCAGGCCGGCGACGACGAGGAGATGGTGGACCGGCGCCTCGCGGTCGGCTTCGCGGACCTGGTCGGCTTCACCCGGCTGACCCGCCGCATGGAGGAGGAGGAACTCGGCGAGCTGGTCGAGGCCTTCGAGACCACCGCCGCCGACCTGGTGGCCGCGCGCGGCGGACGGCTGATCAAGACCCTCGGCGACGAAGTGCTGTACGCCGCCGACGACGCGGGCACGGCCGCCGAGATCGCGCTGCGCCTCATCGAGACGATGGCGAACGACGAGACCATGCCCGAGCTGCGCGTCGGCCTCGCCTTCGGCACGGTGACCACCCGGATGGGCGACGTCTTCGGTACGACCGTCAACCTGGCCTCCCGGCTCACCTCCATAGCCCCCCGGGACGCCGTCCTCATCGACACCGCCTTCGCGGAGGAGCTGGTCCGCACGGGCGACGCCCCGGCCTCGGAGGCGGCGGCGGCCGAGGAGGCCGCCGCCGCGGACAAGGAGGGCGTCCAGCCGCCCACGTACCGCTTCGCGCTCCAGCCGATGTGGCAGCGGCCGGTGCGTGGTCTCGGCGTCGTCGAGCCGTGGCTGCTGACGCGACGGGGCGACGGCGCGGAGTCGTAGCGGGTCAGTCCTCGCCGTCAGTCCTCGCCGGCGAACAGGTCCAGGCACAGGCCGATCACCGGCACGCACAGTCCCGGACGGTCCGGATCCGGGGCCGGCGGCGTACTGCGCACCGGTGGCGGGGTGGTGGCCGGAGGCGGCGCGGGCGCGTCGGACCGCGGTGGCCGGGGCGAGCCGGGCGACTGCGGATTCTGCGGCTTCTGCGGAGATCGCGACGACTGCGGTGGCCGCGCGGGGCGGGGGGCCGGTGGCCGGTCGCCCGATTCCGGGGCGGCCGGGCGGGGCGTCGCGGAGGGGGAGGCGGCCGGGGAACCGCTCGCGGAGGAGCCCGGTATGAGGCCCCGCCCCGGAGTGCCGCCCAGACCGCCCAGGGCGGAGGTCGCCGACGGGCTCACCCCGGGTGAGCCCGCGGTGCTCGCGGGTGCCGCCCGGTCCCTCGCGGTCGCCCGGTCCCCGCCCGTCTCCACGCGGGGTGCGGCCCCGGCGCCGAAACCGCCGGCGTCGCCGCCTCCGGGCCCGGGCACCAGGCGCACGAGGCTCAGCGCGCCGGCCGCCAGGGCGAGGCCGCCCGCGGCGAGCAGCGCCTTGCGGGGGCGGGGCCGACGGTGCCGGCCGCGGCGGCCCCACACGTCCCGCGGCCTGGTCGGGCGCTGCGGCTTCGCCGGTGTGCCGGTCGTCATGATCCCTCCCCGGTGCGCACGCGCCCCCGCTGCGCCGTGGCGGAGCGACGGTATGCGCTGCCGTCGGCCGCTGTGCGGGGGTCGGCGTGATGTCACTCGAACGGGTGGGCGGGGTGCGTGGGGAGCGGGTGCGCCCGGCCTTTCCCCGCTCCGGTCCGCCTGCGATGATCGGACGGTCGAGTTGTTAACCCGCGTTAACCGGAGGGTGTCATGAGCGAGGAGCGGTTCGGAGAGTTCGTCCTGGTGCGCCGGCACGGGGACGGGCATGTCGCGGAGCTCGCCCTCGACCGGCCGAAGGCCATGAACGCCGTCTCCACCGCGATGGCCCGGTCCATCACCGCGGCGTGCGCGGCGCTGGGCGAGGACCGCGGCGTACGGGTGGTGGTCCTGACCTCGACCCACGAGCGGGCGTTCTGCGTCGGGGCCGATCTGAAGGAGCGCAACTCCTTCTCCGACGCCGACCTGCTGCGGCAGCGGCCGGTGACCCGGGGGGCGTACACGGCGGTGCTCGAACTGCCCGTGCCGACGGTCGCGGCCGTGCACGGGTTCGCGCTGGGCGGCGGTTTCGAGCTGGCCCTGTCGTGCGACGTGATCGTGGCCGACCGTACGGCGGTGGTGGGGCTGCCCGAGGTGTCCGTCGGGGTGATCCCGGGCGGCGGCGGGACGCAACTGCTGCCGCGGCGGGTGGGTGCGGCGCGCGCCGCCGAGCTGGTGTTCACGGCGCGGCGGGTGGAGGCCGGGGAGGCACGCGAGATCGGGCTCGTGGACCAGCTGGTGGAGGAGGGCCGCGACCGGGAGGAGGCGCTGGACCTCGCCGCCCGGATGGCCGCGAACTCGCCCGTGGGGCTGCGGGCGGCCAAGCGGGCCCTGCGGCTCGGGCACGGACTGGACCTGCGGGCCGGCCTCGAGGTCGAGGACGCGGCGTGGCGGTCGGTGGCGTTCTCGGGGGACCGGGCGGAGGGCGTGGCGGCGTTCAACGAGAAGCGGCCACCGCGGTGGCCCGGGGAGTGACTCGGCCGTGGGTCACGGACAGGCGGCGCACCCGCCCGCCCGGGCCGCCCGGTGATCGCGGAGGAGAGCGTTCGGCCGGCGGGGGCCGGGCGTGGCCGGGCAGTGTGCGAGCCGTAGCCCTGGCGGCGTCGCGAGTGGTGTGCCTCGGCGGCGACCTGGGCCGTGCCGTCGGTGGTGTCCTGGGCCGTGCCGTCGGTGGTGCCCTCGGTGGTGTCCCGAGCCGTGCCGTCGGTGGTGTCCTGGGCCGTGCCCCCGGTGGTGCCCTCGGTGGTGTCCCGAGCCGTGCCCCCGGTGGCGACCTGGGCCGTGCCCCCGGTGGTGCCCTCGGTGGTGTCCCGAGCCGTGCCCTCGGTGGCGTCCTGGGCCGTGCCCCCGGTGGCGTCCCGAGCCGTGCCCCCGGTGGCGACCTGAGTGGCGGCCCTGGCGGGTGCCCCGTGCCGTAGGCCCCGGTGGCGGTCCGGGGCGCGGTGCCCGGTCCGTGTGCCGGGGCGTCGCCCCCGCCGCGCAAACGGCTCAACCGCCGGAGGCCTCGTGTCTGCCTTCTCCGTAAATCTCCCTAGCCTGGAGTGATGGGTGAGGACAGGCGGCTCGCGGCCGTCGTGGCGTTGGCGCAGGGCATGGCCGCCGCGCACAGCTCGCGTGAGGCGTGGCGGGCGGCGGCCGCCGGCGCGTGCCTCGCGCTGGGCGGCAGCTTCGCCGCGCTGTCGGTGTGGGAGCGCGAGCTGGGCCGGCTGCGGGTCCTGGTGAACGTCGGCCGGCGGGCCGAGGACGAGGAGGAGTTCCCGGAGGACGAGTCCTACCCCGTGCACCAGTTCGCGGAGATCACCGAGTTCCTGCACGAGCGCTGGGCCGGTGGCGGCGAGCCCGACGCCTGGGTCGAGACGGCCGAGGGACCCGCCGCCGGGCGCCCCGGTTACGTGCACCAGCGCGTCGCCGCCCTGCGCCGCCGGGGCCGCGGCTGCTGTGTGGTCGCGCCGATCGTGCTGCACGGCCGCGCCTGGGGCGAGCTGTATGTGGCGCGTCCGGTGGGGGAGCCGGTCTTCGAGCGGGCCGACGCCGACTTCGCCACCGTGCTGGCCTCGGTCGTCGCCGCCGGGATCGCGCAGACCGAGCGGCTGGAGGAGGTCCGGCGCCTCGCGTACACCGACGCGCTCACCGGGCTGGCCAACCGCCGCGCGGTCGACTCGGGGCTGGACGAGGCCATCGAGCGGCACCGCGACGAGGGCGTCGTCGTCAGCCTCGTCGTGTGCGACCTGAACGGCCTCAAGCGGGTGAACGACACCCACGGGCACGCGGTCGGCGACCGGCTCCTGGAGCGTTTCGGGTCGGTGCTGTCGCTGTGCGGGGCGATGCTGCCGGGGGCGCTCGCGGCGCGGCTCGGCGGGGACGAGTTCTGTCTGCTCGCGGTCGGACCCTCCGCCGACGCGGTGGTGAAGGCGGCCGAGGAACTCTGCCGTCGGGCGGCCGAGCTGGAGCTCGGCGACGGCGTGGCCTGCGGGGTCGCCTCCACGGAGGACCCGGTCGGGCCGGTGCGCTCCGCCCGCCGGCTGTTCCGGCTCGCCGACGCCGCCCAGTACCGCGCCAAGGCCGAACGGGCGGCCCGTCCGGTCGTCGCCGGCCGTGAGGGGCCGGACGACCCCGTCGTACGGCTCGCGGACGAGCCGTCCCGGGAGGAGGACGGGGAGCGCAGGCGGTTCCGCGGTCGGCACTCCCCGGAACCCTGACGGACGCGGTGCGGTGGTAAGGGGCGCAAGCGGCACCCAGCAGTGACGCATCCCCTCGTGACATCATCGAATTCACTGCGTACGCTCCTGAATATGGATATGCACACTGTGGTGGTGGGGACGTCCGGGGTCACCGCGTCCGACGTTCTCGCCGTGGCGCGCGCCGGCGCCCGGGTCGAACTCTCCGACGACGCGGTGGCCGCCCTGGCAGCGGCGCGCGGGATCGTGGACGCGCTGGCCGCCAAGCCGGACCCCGTGTACGGCGTGAGCACCGGGTTCGGCGCCCTGGCGACCCGTCACATCAGCCCGGACCTGCGGGCCCGGTTGCAGCGCAACATCGTCCGCTCGCACGCCGCCGGAATGGGCCCGCGCGTGGAGCGCGAGGTCGTACGCGCGCTGATGTTCCTGCGGCTGAAGACCGTCTGCTCCGGGCGCACCGGCGTGCGCCCCGAGGTCGCGCGGACCATGGCCGACGTGCTCAACGCCGGGATCACCCCGGTCGTGCACGAGTACGGCTCCCTCGGCTGCTCCGGCGACCTTGCCCCGCTGTCGCACTGCGCCCTCACCCTCATGGGCGAGGGGGAGGCCGAGGGCCCCGACGGGACCGTACGGCCGGCCGGTGAGCTGCTCGCCGAGCACGGGATCGCCCCCGTGGAGCTGCGCGAGAAGGAGGGCCTGGCCCTCCTCAACGGCACCGACGGCATGCTCGGCATGCTGGTCATGGCCCTCGCCGACCTCGACACCCTCTACAAGTCCGCCGACGTCACCGCCGCGCTGACCATGGAGGCCCTGCTCGGCACCGACAAGGTGCTCGCCCCCGACCTGCACGCCATCCGCCCGCACCCGGGGCAGGCCGCCAGCGCCGCCAACATGCTCGCCGTGCTCAAGGGCTCGGGCCTGACCGGGCACCACCAGGACGACGCCCCCCGCGTCCAGGACGCCTACTCGGTGCGGTGCGCGCCGCAGGTCGCCGGCGCCGGACGCGACACCATGGCCCACGCCGCCCTGGTCGCCGAACGGGAGCTGGCGTCGGCGGTGGACAACCCCGTGGTCCTGCCCGACGGACGCGTGGAGTCCAACGGCAACTTCCACGGCGCCCCGGTCGCCTACGTGCTGGACTTCCTCGCCGTGGCCGTCGCCGACCTCGGCTCCATCGCCGAGCGGCGCACCGACCGGCTGCTGGACAAGAACCGCAGCCACGGTCTGCCGCCGTTCCTCGCCGACGACGCCGGCGTGGACTCCGGCCTGATGATCGCCCAGTACACGCAGGCCGCCCTGGTCAGTGAGCTGAAGCGGCTCGCCGTACCGGCCTCCGCGGACTCGATCCCGTCCTCCGCGATGCAGGAGGACCACGTGTCGATGGGCTGGTCGGCGGCGCGCAAGCTGCGCACGGCCGTCGGCAACCTCACCCGCGTCATCGCCGTCGAGCTGTACGCCGCCACCCGTGCGATCGAGCTCCGCGAGGGCCTCACCCCGGCGCCGGCCACGCAGGCCGTCATCGACGCCGTACGGGCGGCCGGTGTCGAGGGTCCCGGGCCGGACCGCTACCTGGCGCCCGACCTCGCCGCGGCGGACGCGTTCGTGCGCGCCGGGCGCCTGGTCGCGGCGGCGGAGACGGTCACCGGGCCGCTGCGGTGACGTGGCCCGCGGGGCCCGACCGGAAGGACGGGCCCCGCGGCATGGCCGGAAAGGCCGAAAGAACGTCAGGTTCCCTCAGAGACCGAGGCGTTCCCGGCGTACCGAATACCCGACGAAACCGGCGCCGAGTCCGAGGCAGAGGGTGCCGCCGACGACGTACGGCGTGCTGTCGAAGCTTCCGGTGTCGGCCAGGCGGGTCGTGCCCCCACCGGTGGCCGCGCTGCTCGTGGAAGCGGCCCTGGCCTGCTCGGTGACCTGCGGCGACGCGCTCGCGGCGGCGGCCTCGAGCGCCGGTGTCTCGGGTGCCGCGTTCGCGGACGGGATGAACCACAGGGCACACAGCAGGCCGCCCGCGGCGGCGGCGGTCAGCAACGGACGGCGAGCGGATGACACGGAATATCGATCCCCTTGTGGCGCTGGCGAATTGGCCGTGTGGGCAGATGTTAGTGAAAGGCGCGGGTCACAGGAAAGTCACGGGAGCGGCCGGCCTTACGCTCCGGGCATGAGTACTCCAGAGACATCACGTTATGTACGGATTCGCGTCGAGCTCGTCCTCGAGATCGGCGACGAGGAGGCCGTCACCGGGGCCGCGCTCCAGTCCCTCGCGGACGACACCGGCCTGCCCGACGCGGAACGGGCGCACGCCGAGCGGGCTGTGACGGAGGACACGGCGGAGGCGCTGGCCCACCTCGTGGATCCGTTCGACCTGGTCGGTGGGGTGCCCGGGGTCGAGCTCCGGCAGGCGTCCTGGAGCAGTGAGCAGGTCGACTACGACCCCGACTCGCCGGAATGGGATCTCGACGAGGATGATGACGACGAGAACGACCCGGAAGATGATGAAATGACGGTCGGCTGACGCCGTGTGGGGGAGAAACGTGGCCCCGGGCGGCAACCGCCGTCCGGGGTTTCGTCGTCTCACGGGGCGCACCGACCGGCCGCCGCACCGATCGCGTCGCCTTCCGCCTCCGCGTGAACGTGGCGTGCCCCACATCCGAGGGCGATGCGGAACGGGACGAACCGGTCGTAGCGTTGAGAGTTCTTGACGGGGTATCTCGGTGTTTCGGGAATCGGCAACGATGGAGAAGCGTGTGATGACGGACGGTAAGCGGCGCAAGGGCCTGATGGCCGCGTCCGCACTGCTCGGCGGTGTGCTGGTGCTCTCGGCATGTTCCAGCGGCGACGCCGACGCCTCCGGGAACGGCAAGGCGTCACAGGCCGAGGTCGACGAGGCGGCGGCCAAGAAGACGTCCGAGGCCCAGATCAAGATCACGCCCAAGGACGGCTCGGACAACGCCTCCATCAACAACTCCGCCGCCGTCACCGTGAGCAAGGGAACGCTCACCGAGGTGAAGATGACCGGCTCCGACGGCACCCAGGTCAGCGGTCAGATATCCGCCGACAAGAAGAGCTGGAAGCCCAGCGGGCAGCTGGAGCGGGCCACCACCTACAAGCTGACGGCGACCGCGCAGGACTCCGAGGGCCGCGCCGCCCACGAGAACGCGTCGTTCACCACGGTCTCCCCGAAGAACAGCTTCATCGGCACCTTCACCCCGGACGACGGCACCACCGTCGGCGTGGGCATGCCGGTGTCGATCAACTTCGACAAGCAGATCACCAACAAGGCCGCCGTCCAGAAGGGCATCACGGTCAACACCACCAGTGGCCAGGAGGTCGCCTGCCACTGGTTCAGCACCCAGCGCATGGACTGCCGCCCCAAGGACTACTGGCAGGAGAACTCGACCGTCACGCTCAAGCTGGCGCTCGACGGGGTCGAGGGCGCCCAGGGCGTCTACGGCGTCCAGCAGAAGACGGTCACCTTCAAGATCGGCCGCAACCAGGTCTCCTACGTCGACGCGAAGACCAAGCAGATGAAGGTCACGCAGGACGGCAAGACCATCAAGACGATCCCGATCTCCGCCGGCTCCCCCGAGAACAAGACCTACGAAGGCCAGATGGTGATCTCCGAGAAGTTCAAGGAGACCCGGATGGACGGCTCGACGGTCGGCTTCACCGACGACGACGGCAAGGGCGAGTACGACATCAAGGACGTGCCGCACGCCATGCGTCTGAGCACCTCCGGCACCTTCATCCACGGCAACTACTGGGGCAAGGGCATCTTCGGCAACGCCAACACCAGCCACGGCTGCGTGGGCCTGGAAGACGCCAAGGGCGCGAACGACCCGAACACGCCGGGCTCCTGGTTCTACGACAACTCGATCATCGGTGACCTGGTCGTCGTCCAGAACACCGGCGACAAGACCATCGCCCCGGACAACGGCCTCAACGGCTGGAACATGGACTGGGCCCAGTGGAAGGCGGGTTCGGCGGTCTGACGCCGGACTCCCCGCGGTATCACGGCACGTGAGCCGGACGCCCGTCGCCCCCTCTCCGGGGCGGCGGGCGTCCGGCGTTCCACCGGCTGCCCGCACCCCGCTGGTGCCACGTCCAACACCGCGAGCGCGTAAGGGAGTTCGTTGCGGGCGTGTAACGCCCGACCGCGGTCTCGTAACAGTTGGCAGGCGGTTTCACGAAGGTCCGCCGCCACCGTCGTTCCCGCTCTTGAGCGGCTGATCTCCCCTCGGCATACTCCGAGTTCCGGGGGAGCACGTGCGTGCGAGACCACCCCCGGCCGGGTGAACGGGGATTCTCCCGGTACTTCCGCAAGGGGGAACGTTGCGCAGACAAGTGAAAAGAGCCGCCGCGGCCACGGTCGCCACGGCGGCGGCCGTGGCCCTCGCGGCGGGCATGACCAGCCCGGCCGCGGCGGACGCGGAGCGGACGGGGGATCCGGCGCGGACCGGCGGCGCGCAGGCGTACGCCGCGCAGGCCGGTGCCGCACAGACCGCCTCCGGTGCCGCCCGGCACCGCGTCACGCTGATCACCGGAGACCGGGTCGCCGTCGACGCCAAGGGCCGCGTCGTCGGCCTGGAGCGGGCCAAGGGACGCGAGCACATACCCGTCCAGATCCGCAGGGCCGACGGGCACACCTTCGTCGTCCCGGACGACGCCGCCCGCCTGGTCGCCGGCGGCAAGCTGGACCGGCGCCTCTTCGACATCACCGAACTGAACAAGACCGCCACCCGCAAGGCCCAGAAGAACGGCCTGAAGGTCATCGTCGGCTACCAGGGCAGCGCGAAGGCCACCAAGGCCGACGTCCGCGACGCGGGCACCCTCCGTCGCACGCTGAAGGCCCTGAACGCCGACGCCGTACAGACCCCGCACGAGGACGCGCCCGAGCTGTGGGACGCGGTGACCAACGGCGAGCAGGCCGCCTCCGGCATCGCGCACGTCTGGCTCGACGGCGTGCGCAGGGCCAGCCTGGACAAGTCCGTGCCGCAGATCGGCACCCCCAAGGCGTGGGCCGCCGGCTACGACGGCAAGGGCGTGAAGATCGCCGTCCTGGACACCGGCGTGGACACCACCCACCCCGACCTGACGAACCAGGTCGTCGCGTCCGAGAACTTCACCGCCTCACCCGACGCCACCGACAGGTACGGCCACGGCACCCACGTCGCCTCCATCGCGGCCGGCACCGGTGCCAAGGCGGGCGCGACGTACAAGGGCGTGGCCCCCGGCGCCAAGCTGCTCAACGGCAAGGTGCTCGGCGACGACGGCTCCGGCGACGACTCCGGCATCATCGCCGGCATGGAGTGGGCGGCCGCCCAGGGCGCCGACATCATCAACCTCAGCCTCGGCGGCGGCGACACCCCGGACGTCGACCCGCTGGAAGCCGAGGTCAACAAGCTCTCCGAGGAGAAGGGCATCCTCTTCGCCATCGCCGCCGGCAACGAGGGCGAACTCGGCGACCGCACCGTCGGCTCCCCGGGCAGCGCCGCCGCGGCCCTCACCGTCGGCGCGGTCGACGACAACGACAGGCTCGCCCCCTTCTCCAGCACCGGCCCCGGCCTCGACGGCGCCGTCAAGCCCGACGTGACCGCACCCGGCGTCGACATCACCGCCGCCTCCGCCAAGGGCAGCGTCATCGCCCGGGAGGAGGGCGAGAAGCCCGCGGGATACGTCACCATCTCCGGTACGTCGATGGCGACCCCGCACGTCGCGGGCGCCGCGGCCATCCTCAAGCAGCGGCACCCCGACTGGACGTACGCCGAGCTGAAGAGCGCGCTGACCGGCTCGACGAAGGGCGGCGCGTACACGCCCTTCCAGCAGGGCTC
Source organism: Streptomyces sp. AC627_RSS907 (assembly GCF_019049165.1). Lineage (NCBI taxonomy): Bacteria > Bacillati > Actinomycetota > Actinomycetes > Kitasatosporales > Streptomycetaceae > Streptomyces > Streptomyces sp. AC627_RSS907. Next base: position 187,239 of record NZ_JAGMUE010000030.1, on the reverse strand, counting down.
GGGCCGCATCCAGGTCGACAAGGCGGTCGGGCAGACCGTGTTCGCCGAGCCGGTGTCCGTCTCCTTCGGCGCCCAGCAGTGGCCGCACACCGACGACAAGCCGGTCACCAAGCAGCTGACCTACCGCAACGTCGGCACCAAGGACGTCACGCTGAAGCTGACGTCGACCGCGACCGACCCCAAGGGCAAGGCGGCCCCCGCCGGCTTCTTCACGCTGGGCGCCACCTCGGTCACCGTCCCGGCGGGCGGCAAGGCCTCCGTCGCCCTCACCACCGACACCAGGCTCGGCGGCACGGTCGACGGCGCCTACTCGGCGTACGTCACGGCGACCGACGGCACCCAGTCCGTCCGCACGGCCGCCACCGTGGAGCGCGAGATCGAGTCGTACGAGGTCACGGTGAAGACCATCGGCCGCGACGGCAGGCCGAGCGCGAACCACCGGACCGACCTGACCGGCGTCTCGGGCCTCGCCAAGGGCCAGTGGCTCAGCCCGTACGACGCCGACGGCACCGCCACCGTCCGCGTGCCCAAGGGCGGTTACATCCTCAACTCCGCGATCCAGGTGAGCGACGACCCGGAGGCGTGGAAGGGCGGTGACTGGATCGTCCAGCCGAAGCTGGAGGTCACCGGGAACACCACCGTCACCCTGGACGCCCGCACCACCAAGCCCGTGGACATCACGGTGCCGGACAAGGCCGCCGAGCCCGGCTTCGCCGCGGCCGACTTCACGGTGGAGAAGGGCGAGGAGCAGTACGGCTACGGCTGGTGGCTGAACTCCTTCGAGGGCCTGCGCACCAAGCAGCTCGGCCCGCGGCCCACCGACGGTGCGATGAGCCAGCAGTGGTACACCAACTGGACCAAGGGCGCCACGGAGCGCTACGAGACCGTCGCCGGCGGCCCCGTCGAGCAGTTCGCCACCGGCTACACCCGCCACTACAAGGCGAGCGAGCTGGCCACGCTCAAGGCCGGCCTCGGCGCCTCCGCGAGCGGCCGGACGGGCGCCGTCTCCGCGTCGGCCTCGCTGCCCGACAGCGGCGGCAGCTACACGGTCGGCGTTCCGCAGCCCCTGCCCGGCACCAGCACCCTGCACCTGTCCACCTCGGGCGGAGTGACCTGGGAGATCGGGTTCGAGCAGTACGGCGGCGTGGACGCCGACGGCTTCCCGGTCGTCGAGGCCGCCTACACGCTCGGCAGCCCGCAGAGCTACCAGGCGGGCAAGAGCTACTCGGCGACCTTCAACACCGCCGTCTTCGGTCCGCGCCTCACCCCCGAATCCGGCCTCTACCGCGACGGCGACACCATCAGCGGCCGTGTCCCGCTGTTCGCCGACGGCCAGGGCCACGAGGGCGCCTCGGCCTTCACCTCGGCCGCCACCACGCTCTACCGCAACGGCACCAAGGTCGGTTCCCACGAGGACCCGCTGAACGGCGAGGGCGAGTTCACCGTGCCCGAGGGTGACGCCCAGTACCGGCTGACGACGTCGGTCGAGCGCTCCGCCGAGGTCGCGGCGGCCTCCAGCCGCATCGACGCGAGCTGGACGTTCCGCTCCACGAGGCCGGCCGACCTCACCAGGCTGCCCGCGTCCACCGCCCGCTTCGCCGCCGTCACCGGCCTGGACAGCAAGGTCGCGGCCGACAGGACGGTCATCGTCCCCGTCACCGTCGAGGGCGCGGCCGCGGGCCGCAACCTCAAGTCGCTCACGGTGCAGGTCTCCTACGACCAGGGCAAGACCTGGAAGAAGGTCACCGTGACGAAGGGCAGGATCATCATCAAGAACCCGGCGAAGGGGAAGTCCATCTCCTTCCGCGCCACGATCGTCGACAAGAACAAGAACGAGTCGGTGATCTCGATCTACGACGCGTACCACGGCAAGTAGGCCGTGACCCGCGGCACGTAGGCCGCGACCCCGCCCGACGGCCCGCCCGGCACCCCGCCGGGCGGGCCGTTCACGACCGGGCGGCCGGGCGTCACGTCCGCAGGGAGGCCGCCGCGTCCGTACCCCAGCTCGCCAGCAGCCGCAGCGCGTCCGCCGACGGCGAACCCGGCTCGGCGTGGTACGTGACGAGGGACTGCTCCTCGTCGTCGACCATCCGGAACGTCTCGAAGGACAGGGTCAGATCACCGACCAGCGGGTGCCGCATCCGCTTGACGCCGTGACTCTTCTCCTTGACGTCGTGCGTGGCCCACAGCCGCCGGAACTCCTCGCTCTTCACGGACAGCTCGCCGACCAGCGCGGACAGCCGCGGGTCGTCCGGGTGCCGGCCCGCGTCCATGCGCAGGAAACTGACCATGTCGTACGCCTTCTGGTCCCAGTCCACGAACAGGTCGCGGTACTCCGGGTTCAGGAAGACCAGCCGCGCCCAGTTCCGCTCCGGCGCCGGCAGCTTGCCCCAGTCGCCGAAGAGGGCCGCCGCCATCCGGTTCCAGGCGAGGATGTCCGACCGCCGGCCGGCCACGTACGCCGGCACCGTGTCGATCGACTCCAGCAACTGGAGCAGCGCCACCCGCACCGGCTGCTGCGCACGCGCCGCCGCCCGCCTGCGCTGCTGCTTCGGCTTCGCCAGATGCGTCAGGTGCGCCTGCTCGGCGTCGGACAGCCTGAGCGCGCGGGCGATCGCGTCGAGGACCTCCGCCGACACGTTCCGCCCGTTGCCCTGTTCGAGGCGCGTGTAGTACGCCACCGAGACCCCGGCGAGCTGCGCCAGCTCCTCCCGCCGCAACCCCGGCACCCGGCGATGCCTGCCGAACGACGGCAACCCCACGTCCTCCGGCTTCAGCCGGGCCCGCCGGGTGCGCAGGAACTCGCTCAGTTCGGCTCGCCGGTCCAGCTGTCCGTCCATGCCCTCCAGTATTCCCGGTCGTACGCCCCGGAGCCTGACCCCGCCAGTGGTACGCACACGGGACGTAGGCACAACCGTGACCTGGGCGAATGCCTCCGGGCCAGGCACGGTGGACGTACACCCGAGAAACGAGCCGCAAGGCTCACGAGAATCCGGAGACCCCCCGGCATGACCACTGTCGCCGCATACGCAGCACCCGCCGCCAAGGCTCCGCTGGAGCGCACCACCATCGAGCGGCGCGCGGTGCGCGAGCACGACGTCCTGATCGACATCAAGTTCGCCGGCATCTGCCACTCCGACATCCACCAGGTCCGCGAGGGCTGGGGCGAGGCCATCTTCCCCATGGTCCCCGGTCACGAGATCGCCGGCATCGTCTCCGAGGTCGGCCCCGGCGTCACCAAGTACGCCGTCGGCGACCGGGTGGGCGTCGGCTGCATGGTCGACTCCTGCCGCGAGTGCGACAACTGCAAGGCCGGCCTGGAGCAGTACTGCACCGGCGGCAACGTGATGACCTACAACGGCATCGGCAAGGACGGGGAGCCGACGCACGGCGGCTACTCGGAGAAGATCGTCGTCGACGAGAACTTCGTCGTCGGCATCCCCGAGGGCCTCGCCCTGGACGAGGCCGCGCCCCTGCTGTGCGCCGGCGTCACCACGTACTCCCCGCTCAGGCACTGGAACGCCGGCCCCGGCAAGAAGGTCGCCGTCCTCGGCATGGGCGGCCTCGGCCACCTGGCCGTCAAGCTCGCGCACGCCATGGGCGCCGAGGTGACCGTGCTGTCGCAGTCCCTGCGCAAGAAGGACGACGGCCTGAAGCTGGGCGCCGACCACTACTACGCCACCAGCGACCCGGCCACGTTCCAGGAGCTGGCGGGCACCTTCGACCTGATCGTCTCGACGGTCTCCGCCCCGCTCGACTTCGGCGCCTACCTGGGCCTGCTGCGCACGGACGGCGCCCTGGTGAACGTCGGCGCCCCCGAGGAGCCGATCTCCCTCAACCTGTTCTCGGTGATCGACGGCCGCAAGACGCTGGCCGGCTCCAGCATCGGCGGCATCCGCGAGACCCAGGAAATGCTGGACTTCTGCGCCGAGCACGGCATCGGCGCCGAGATCGAGCTGATCGCCGCGTCCGAGATCAACGAGGCCTACGAGCGGGTCCTGGCGAGCGACGTGCGCTACCGCTTCGTGATCGACACGGCGACGATCTGACGGGACCGCCCGCGGCGAGCCGTGCGTGCGGGCGGTCCACGTGGCGGGACCGATGACCACGCCGGGCACGGGCGTGTGACCTCTGGGCCCGAGCCCCTTCCCGTCCGGGAGGGGGCTCGGCGGCGTGTGACCGCGCCCGGGGCGTCCGGGGCCGGACCACTGCTTCCAGCCGGTCACCGGGAACGGCACCCGGCCGTCCCCGCCGGCCCGACCGGCCCGGCAGAACACGCCCACCGGACCGGGGCACGGGGTCTAGCAGAAGCCGTTGAGGCCCCACCACTCGCCGTCGGCCGGCCGGCCGGCGGACAGGGAGCCGGTCTCGCGCCCCTCGTAGGTGACCAACCAGCCCAGGTGGCCCGGGACGCCGTCGATCACGTAACTGTCGTTGGTCACCGCGGCGAGGTCCGGGTGCCCGTCACCGGAGAAGTCGCCGACCGGGATGAAGTCGGCCATGGCGTTCCAGCCGCCGGATCCGATGAGCGTGCGGGAGCCGAGCGTGCCGGTGGAGGTGCCCGGGTAGAGCCAGAGCCTGCCCGTGGACGCCTCGCGCGCGTAGAGGTCGGGACGGCCGTCGCCGTTCACGTCGCCCATGCCGATGAGCGCGTTCATGCTGTTCCAGCCGCCGGACCCGATGAGCGTGCGGGAGCCGAGCGTGCCGGTGGAGGTGCCCGGGTAGAGCCACAGCCTGCCCGTGGCCTTCTCGACCGCGATCAGGTCGGAGCGGCCGTCCCCGGTCAGGTCGCCGAAGGCGGTGATCAGGCTCATGGCGTTCCAGCCGCCCGAGCCGATCAGTTCGCGGGCGCCCAGGGAGCCGGTACCGGTGCCGGGGTAGAGCCACAGCTTGCCGGTGGAGGCCTCGCGGGCGATGAGGTCCTCGTGGCCGTCGCGGCTGAAGTCACCGTGGCGGGTGAGGGCGCTCATGCCGTTCCAGCCGCCCGCCCCGATGAGCCGGCCGGTGCTGTCGCCCGGAGTGAACCAGAGCCGTCCGGCCTCGTCGCGGGTGATCACGTCGGCCCTGCGGTCGCCGTTCATGTCCCCGAAGCCCAGGGCCTCGGGGGAGGTCTCGGACACCCAGCCCGGGTAGGCGGACCGGCTGCACTCGCGCTCGGTACGGACGAACTTGACCGAGCTGGTGGTCGCGACCGGGTCCCCGTTGAGCTCGCCGGGCGAGTTGGGCTCCTGGGCCCAGTAACCGCCCCACGGCACGTAGTCCTTGTCCTCGTAGACGCAGGCGATCGACGTCGTACGGTTGACGTACGAGCGGATCTTGTTGTCCCAGCTGCCCAGGTCCGCGACGCTCTTGTTCGTCTTCCACATCGAGCCGTCGGCGCTCTCGCCCGTCCACCCGCAGAAGTAGCCCGCGGGGCAGTCGTACGAGCTCGCGACCGCCGGAGCGGCGTTCACGGTGGCCAGGCCGGTGCCGGCGAGCGCGAGGCCGACGAGTGTCGCCACGCCCCGGTGGAATCGGTTCTTCATGCCCCTGTTCCCCTCCCCTTTGTACTCCTCTTCGCGCCGGGCCCCGGTCCCGTCCGCACGCCGGTTCCCGGGGGTGCCGCCGGGCTCCGGCGGTCGGCCGACGCGAGCAAGGTGATCATAGAGCGGCGCTGAGTGACCCCAGCATCGCAGTCACCGCGGTGGACCGGAAGCGCCCGGACAGCGCGGCCGCGGGGCGGGTCGGGCGGGCACGGAATCGCTTCGGACCCTCGCGCGTTGACGAGTGTGGGCGTCAGGTGCCGGTGGTGTGCCAGCCGAGTGGCCCGAGTGACCGAGGCACAGATAGTGGAGGGCGTAATGGCTGCGCGAACGCAGAGGGCCGTGCTTGCGGGCGGATGCTTCTGGGGGATGGAGGAGCTGATCCGCCGGCTCCCGGGCGTCACGTCGACCCGGGTCGGATACACCGGGGGCGACGTGCCGAACGCCACGTACCGGAACCACGGCACGCACGCGGAGGCCATCGAGATCCTCTTCGACCCCGAGAAGACCGACTACCGCACGATCCTGGAGTTCTTCTTCCAGATCCACGACCCGAGCACCAAGAACCGCCAGGGCAACGACATCGGCCTCAGCTACCGCTCGGCGATCTACTACGTGGACGACGAGCAGAAGCGGATCGCCGAAGACACGATCGCGGACGTGGACGCCTCCGGACTGTGGCCCGGCAAGGTCGTCACCGAGGTGGAGCCGGTCGGCCCCTTCTGGGAGGCCGAGCCCGAACACCAGGACTACCTGCAGCGTTACCCGGACGGCTACACCTGCCACTTCCCGCGCCCCGGGTGGCGGCTGCCCGCCCGCACCGAGGGCTGACCGCGAGCGGTGCGGCCCGGTCGGCATCCCGCCGGGCCGCACCGCACACCGGTGCGGTCTCTCAGTGCGGCAGGGTCGCCGGGCTGCCGCCGTTCGCCTCGTAGCCGGCCACCGCCAGGGCGCGGTAGACCGCGAACTCCGCCGCCGGGTCCGTGGACAGCGACCACGGCAGGGCACCGACGTGGCCGTCGATGAGTACGAGCTGGTTCATCGCCTCGGCCCAGCGCTCGCCGCGGACCAGGAAGAGGACCAGCAGATGGCGCACGTGCGCCTGCATCGGGTCGTCGGGGCGGGCCGAGTGGACGGCGTGCAGCGCGCCGTGGACCGCCTTGGTGACGACCTCGCTCTGGTAGAAGCCGCTGACCAGGTTGACCTCCGGCAGGTGCTCGAAGACCGCGAAGAGCGGCATCGCCGCGAGCAGCGAGCCCTGCGGGGCCCGGGCCGCGGCGGCCTCCGCGAAGGAGTACGCCAGGTCGCGCGAGCCGTGCCACTTCTCGCACCAGTAGTGCAGGGCGGCCAGGTGCGCGCCCATGTGGTTCGGCGCGCGGTCGAGGATCTTCAGCCAGAGCTGCTCGAAGTCCTCGCGCGGGTAGCCGAGACCACGGGCCACCGACAGCTCGACGATGTACGGCACCGGGTCGCCGGGCGCGAGCAGCGCCGCCTCGCCGCAGGCCGCCTTCGCCTCCTCCATGATGATCCGGAACTCGTCCGTGCCCGGCGTCGCCGTCCGCCACGCCTGCTGCACGAGGAACTCGGCGTGCACCGCGGCGCCGCCCGCGTCCTTGGGGACCTCGGCACGCCACACCCGCAGCCACTGCCCGCCCGGCGTCTCGCCGACGCCGCCGGGCCGCCGCGCCAGCTCCAGCGACGCGGCGCCCGCGAAGGCCTGCACGCGCTGCCAGCGCCGCTCGCCCTCCGCCTCCGTGCCGGCCAGGAGCTGCTGGGCCCCTCGGTAGTCCTGCGTGCGCTGCACCAGGTCCAGGACGTCCAGCAGGTCCTGGTCGGGGCCGGGCATGCGGATGTCCAGCTCCTCCTCGCGGACGAAGCCGTAGTTCGCGGGGTCCGCCGCGTCCGGGTGGCCGGGGTGGACCAGGCCGACCGCGCTCCGCCGGCGCCGCAGAACGGGAAGCAGCACGAAGGCCAGCATGACCACTGCCATCAGGACCCACAGAATCTCCATGCCTCAAGCGAACCAGACACCGCCGGCAATTGGCCAACCTGCGCCGCGCCCTGTGGACAACGCGCGCGGGCTCCCGCGCGGCTACCCTCGGTGCCCATGAGCGACAGGCACATCAGTCAGCACTTCGAGACGCTCGCGATTCACGCGGGCAACACCGCCGATCCCCTGACGGGCGCGGTCGTCCCGCCGATCTATCAGGTGTCGACCTACAAGCAGGACGGCGTCGGCGGCCTGCGCGGCGGCTACGAGTACAGCCGCAGCGCCAACCCGACCCGTACGGCCCTGGAGGAGAACCTCGCCGCCCTGGAGGGCGGCCGTCGCGGCCTCGCCTTCGCGTCCGGACTGGCGGCCGAGGACTGCCTGTTGCGCACGCTGCTGCGCCCCGGCGACCACGTGGTCATTCCCAACGACGCGTACGGCGGCACCTTCCGGCTCTTCGCCAAGGTCGCCACCCGGTGGGGCGTGGAGTGGTCCGTGGCGGACACGAGCGACCCCGCAGCCGTGCGGGCGGCGCTCACCCCGAAGACCAGGGCCGTGTGGGTGGAGACGCCGTCCAACCCGCTGCTCGGCATCACCGACATCGCCGCCGTCGCCCAGGTCGCCCGCGACGCCGGTGCCCGGCTCGTCGTCGACAACACCTTCGCCACGCCGTACCTGCAGCAGCCCCTGGCACTCGGCGCGGACGTCGTCGTGCACTCGCTGACCAAGTACATGGGCGGCCACTCGGACGTCGTGGGCGGCGCGCTGGTCGTGGACGACCAGGAACTGGGGGAGGAGCTGGCGTTCCACCAGAACGCGATGGGCGCGGTCGCCGGGCCCTTCGACTCCTGGCTGGTGCTGCGCGGCACCAAGACGCTCGCGGTGCGCATGGACCGGCACAGCGAGAACGCCACCAAGGTCGCCGAGATGCTCTCCCGGCACGCGCGCGTGACGAGCGTGCTGTACCCGGGGCTGCCGGAGCACCCCGGGCACGAGGTCGCGGCCAAGCAGATGAAGGCGTTCGGCGGCATGGTGTCGTTCCGCGTCGAGGGCGGCGAGCAGGCGGCCGTCGAGGTCTGCAACCGCGCGCGGGTCTTCACGCTCGGCGAGTCCCTGGGCGGCGTCGAGTCGCTGATCGAGCACCCGGGCCGCATGACGCACGCCTCCGCGGCCGGTTCGGCCCTGGAGGTGCCCGCCGACCTGGTGCGCCTGTCGGTCGGCATCGAGAACGTCGACGACCTGCTCGCGGACCTGCAGCAGGCCCTGGGCTAGCCAGGGGGGCTCACCAGCCCTCCCAGCCCGTCACGGGTGGGGTCGTGTCCGACGGCGGCTCCACCCAGGGACGGACGGTGAGCGCCCAGACCGTGAACGCCACGGCGGCGGCGCCGAGCAGCAGCCACATCAGGCGGCGGGCGGCGGTCCTGCGCCGCAGCATGCGGCCGCCGCGGCGCAGGGCGTCCGCGCAGAGGTCGGGCGGCACCCGCGGTGGCGACTGCTCCATGATCCGCCGCGCGGCGGCCTCTCGTTGGAGGCGGTTCACCGGGGCCGCCTCCCCGTCGCGTACAGGGCCCGCCGCGCGCGCGTGCCGGTCGCCGCCTGCGCCGCGACCAACGCCTCCGCGGTCCTGTGGGCCCGCCGCGCGCGCGTGCCGGTCGCCGTGCCCGTCATGGCGTCGCCGCCTTCGCCTGCGTCACCGGCCGGACCGGCCCGGCGGACGGGTGCAGCACGGCGGCCGTCGCCCGGTCGCAGAGCGTCCGGACGCGGGCGACGGGCAGGCCCAGCAGGGCCGCCGTCTGTTCCTCGGCGACCCCCTCGTAGAGCCTCAGCACCAGGACCAGGCGTTCCTGCGGATCGAGACCGCCCAGGGGTCCGGCGGGGCGCCGTCGGGACCGGCCGAGACCGCCGCCGTACCGGTGCCGGGACTCGCGGGCGAAACGGGTGACCAGGTACCGGCGGGCGAGGTCGTACGGGTCCTCCCCGCGCAGGCGGTCCCAGCACGCGTAGGTGTGGGCGAGGGAGAGGGCCAGCAGGCGCCGCGCGCGCGGATGGTCGTCCGGCGGCTCGGCCGTGAGCAGGGTGGCGGCGTGCAGCAGCCGCCCCGCCGCACCCGCGACGAACGCCTCGAACTCGCGTGCCCGGCGGGCACCGCGGGACGCATGCCGTTCTCGCACCGCGCCTCCCGCCCGGAGGGCGACGGCCCCCGGGTCCCGTCGGACGACCCTGGAGCTCTCATATCAGGCCAGGGGCCGCCCGCCGGTCAAGAGTCCGGCGCGATCTGCCGCCGGAAACCTGGGGAGGTCGTTCAGGAGGCCGACGCCGACTGCGGGCCCGCCACGCCCTGGGGCGCCATACGGGCGGACAGGGCGCCGTTGAAGCGCGCGAGGAGCGCGCAGAACGCCTCGCGCTCCTCCGGCGCCCAGTCGTGGGTCAGTTCGGCCATGAGCTGACGCCGGGAGGAGCGGACCTCCTCCAGCCGCGACACGCCGCGCGGGGACAGCTGGAGCACCACCGCGCGCCCGTCCTCGGGGTGCGAGGTCCGCTTGACGAGCCCCGTGTCGACGAGCGGCGCCACCTGCCGGGTCACCGTCGAGGAGTCGATGCCCATGCTCGCGGCGAGCGCCTTGACGCCCATCGGGCCCTCTTTGTCGAGGCGGTTGAGCAGCAGATAGGCGGCGCGGTCCATGGAGTTGCGCACCTGCCCGACCCCGCCGAGCCGGGTCTGTTCGGCACGACGGGCGAAGAGTGCCACCTCGTGCTGGAGCGTCTCGAGAAGACCGGTGTCACCGGCGGTCGTCATGTCCATCGACATTCCAGGCGTTGTGGGCATGGCCGGGGGCTCACTTCGTGGAGGGGCTGCTGATTGGGGGACAGGGTACGCGGCCGGGCGGCGAGGCGTACGGGCGCCGGACAAAGCCGGTCTCGGAGGTTGGTCACAACGGCCCCCGGCCTTCGTGAACTGCGATGCTGGACGTATGAGCTACAGCACGGCCGCCCTTGTCCGACCCGTCACCCTCGACGACGTGCGCGGAGCCCAGAAGATGCTCGCGGGCGTCGCGCGGGTGACGGCGATGGAGGGCAGCAGGCACCTGTCCCAGCTGGTCGGCGCGCCGGTGCACCTCAAGTGCGAGAACCTCCAGCGGACGGGCTCGTTCAAGCTGCGCGGCGCCTACGTCCGGATCGCCGGGCTGCTGCCCGAGGAGCGGGCCGCCGGTGTGGTCGCGGCGAGCGCGGGCAACCACGCGCAGGGCGTGGCGCTGGCGTCGTCGCTGCTCGGAGTGCGTGCGACGGTGTTCATGCCGAAGGGCGCCCCGCTGCCGAAGATCAGCGCGACCCGGGAGTACGGCGCCGAGGTGCGGCTGCACGGGCAGGTGGTCGACGAGACGCTGGCCGCCGCCCAGGAGTACGCGGAGCGGACGGGCGCGGTGTTCATCCACCCCTTCGACCACCCCGACGTCATCGCGGGCCAGGGCACGGTCGGGCTGGAGATCCTGGAGCAGTGCCCCGACGTGCGGACCGTCGTGGTCGGCATCGGCGGGGGAGGGCTGGCGGCCGGGATCGCGGTCGCGGTGAAGGCGCTGCGGCCGCAGGTACGGATCGTGGGCGTCCAGGCGGAGGGCGCGGCGGCGTATCCGCCGTCGTTGGCCGCGGGGCGCCCGGTGGCCGTCGAGAAGCCGGCGACGATGGCCGACGGCATCAAGGTGGGGCGCCCCGGCGACGTGCCGTTCGGGATCGTCGGCGCGTTGGTGGACGAGGTCCGTACGGTCTCCGAGGACGAGCTGTCCACCGCGCTGCTGCTGTGCCTGGAGCGGGCCAAGCTGGTCGTGGAACCGGCCGGGGCGAGCCCGGTGGCGGCGCTGCTGAGCGAGCCGCACGCCTTCGGGGGGCCGGTGGTGGCGGTGCTGTCCGGGGGCAACGTGGACCCGGTGCTGATGCAGGGCGTGCTGCGGCACGGCATGGCCGCGCAGGGCCGCTACCTGGCGGTCCGGCTGCGGCTGACGGACCGGCCCGGGGCCCTGGCCACGCTTCTCGGGGTGTTGTCGGCGGTCGACGCCAACGTCCTCGACGTGAGCCACGTGCGGACGGATCCGCGGCTCGGGCTCACGGAGGCGGAGGTCGAGCTGCACCTGGAGACGAAGGGCCCGGAGCACTGCGCCGAGGTCGGCGGCGCGCTGCGGGAGGCGGGGTACCCCGTCATCGGCTGAGCGGCCTCCCCCGGACTTCCCGGCGCCCGGGGCCGGCACGCGAAACCCCCGGCGTCACCAGGACGCCGGGGGTTCGTCGACGCGGACGGCCGGGCGCGTGGGCCGGGCCGGGCCGGGCCGGTCAGCCGTTGTACGGCTCGGCCTTGAGGATCTTCACGGAGGCGGGCTTGCCGTTGGGCAGCTCGTACTGGGCGATCTCCCCGACCTTGTGGCCCATCACGCCCGAGCCCAGCGGGGACTGCGGCGAGTAGGTCTCGATGTCCGAGCTCGCGTACTCGCGCGAGGCCAGCAGGAAGGTCAGCGTGTCGTCCTCGTCACCGTCGAAGGCGATCGTGACGACCATGCCGGGTGCCACCGCGCCGTCCGCGGCCGGGGCCTCACCCACCTTGGCGCTCTCGAGCAGCTGGGTCAGCTGGCGCACGCGGAGCTCCTGCTTGCCCTGCTCCTCCTTCGCCGCGTGGTACCCGCCGTTCTCGCGCAGGTCCCCCTCCTCACGCGCCGCGGCGATCTTGGCAGAGATCTCGGTGCGCGCGGGACCAGTAAGGTATGCAAGCTCCTCCTTGAGCTTGTTGTACGCCTCCTGGGTCAGCCAGGTGACGTTCTCGCTGGTCTGGGTCACGGGTGCTCCTCGTCGGTACTGGGAATACAAATCAACGCCCTACCCAGAAGGATGTTCCTCCACGGAAGGGCGAAACCACGAGCCTAACAATTGAGTGGCCAAAGAGGGAGGACATAAGCCACCAGATTCATGTCACCGCAGGTCACACGCGGCGGATTCGCACCGACGGACCTCCGTGACGAACCTTCGTGCGCACCTCGGTGCCGTCACTCCGGGTGGCAGCCGAGCAGCTCCGCGGTCGTGCCGGGGGCCTTGGTCCGCAGGGTGACGACCTTGTCGACGCGCGTGGCGTCCCCGGCGAAGCGGAAGTCGGCCCGGCCCACCTCGCCGCCGTCCTCCGCCTGGGAGCGCACCGTGCAGTAGCCGGCGACCCCGGCGTCCTTGCGGACCTCCAGGTGCACCTGCACCGAGTCCTCGGCGAGCTCGAAACCGATCAGCTCGCCGCTGATCTTGTTCTGGCCGACGTAGTGGTAGCCGTACCAGCCGATCACCGCGAGCAGGACGGCGCCGAGCACCGCTCCGACGACCTTGAGCGTGTGGTCCGCCCGTTCGTCCGAGGAGCGGCCGTACCTGCTCTCGGGCGTGCGCGTGGTCGCCGTGCTCATGATCGTCCTCTCGGCAGGAGCGGGACGGGCGCGTCCCGGAAGGGGCCCCGGGGCCCGGTCTTCCCCGGCTCCGGAATTATTCGCCCCCCGATTCGGTCACTATAGAAGCCTCCGAACCGCCACCGGACCGCCGCCCCTCACGGACGCCCCTGCGGGGCGGCACCTATTGGATCGCGCCGATGCACACAGGGCGCCGACTGACCGAGGATTGAGTCTTGACTGACCAGCTGCGACTGATGGCCGTCCACGCCCACCCCGACGACGAGTCGAGCAAGGGCGCGGCCACCATGGCGAAGTACGTGTCCGAGGGGGTGGACGTGCTGGTCGTGACCTGCACGGGCGGGGAGCGCGGCTCCATCCTCAACCCCAAGCTCCAGGGCGACGCGTACATCGAGGAGCACATCCACGAGGTACGCAAGAAGGAGATGGACGAGGCCCGGGAGATCCTCGGCGTCAAGCAGGAATGGCTCGGCTTCGTCGACTCCGGCCTGCCCGAGGGCGACCCGCTGCCGCCGCTGCCGGAGGGCTGCTTCGCCCTGGAGGACGTCGACAAGGCGGCCGGCGAGCTGGTGCGCAAGATCCGCTCCTTCCGGCCGCAGGTGATCACCACCTACGACGAGAACGGCGGCTACCCGCACCCCGACCACATCATGACCCACAAGATCACGATGGTGGCCTTCGAGGGCGCGGCCGACACCGAGAAGTACCCGGAGGCCGAGTACGGGGCGGCGTACCAGCCGCTGAAGGTGTACTACAACCAGGGCTTCAACCGCCCCCGCACCGAGGCGCTGCACAACGCGCTGCTGGAGCGCGGTCTGGAGTCGCCCTACGGGGACTGGCTCAAGCGCTGGTCGGAGTTCGAACGCAAGGAGCGCACGCTCACCACGCACGTCCCCTGCGCCGAGTTCTTCGAGATCCGCGACAAGGCGCTGATCGCGCACGCCACGCAGATCGACCCCGACGGGGGCTGGTTCCGGGTGCCGATGGAGATCCAGAAGGAGGTCTGGCCCACCGAGGAGTACGAGCTCGCCAAGTCCCTCGTGGACACTTCCCTCCCCGAGGACGACCTCTTCGCGGGCATCCGGGACAATGCCTGACATGAGTGCAAGCGCAAGCCTGGCAATGACGCACCTCGTCACTCTCGCCGAACTCGACGAGGACAAGGTCACCCCCGGTGTCCTCGGTTTCGTCGTGTTCGCGGTGATGGCCCTGGCGGTGTGGGGTCTGATGCGGTCCATGAGCCGGCACATGGGCAAGGTCGACTTCAAGGAGGCTCCGGACACGGAGGCGGACGCCCCCGGCGGCGGCCGGGTGGAGCCGCAGCGGGGATAGGGCCTGTCGGGAGCGGGCCGGCCAGGGGCGGGGGTACCTCCCGGGGCCGTTCAGGCACCGGCGGAGGCCCGGCCGCCCGCGGCGACGTGCGCCGGCCCGCGGCCGTGGCCGCCCGCGGCGGCGGGCTCAGTGCCGGGCCGTGACCGCCACGCCCATCACCTCGCGTGCCTGGCGGTTCGGGACCATGCCGAGGCGCCAGGCCTGCCAGCCCGCCTCCAGCTGGACGCCCCGCTCCAGGAGGAGCTGGTACGCCTCCACGTAGTCGTCCAGCTTCGCGTCCCGTGCCGGATGGCGGGCCCGGGCCAGCTGGGCCAGCTCCTCCTGCGCCACCGCCGTACCGACCTCCACGCCACCGGGGGCGGCGTACGGCAGCAGTGTGCAGCGCAGGAAACGGGCCCAGTCCTCGCCCCGCAGGTCGCCGTACGCGGAGAACAGCGCCGCCGCCTCGTCGCACAGGGCCAGCGCCTGCGGCGTACGGGCGTTGCCCGCGTCCACCACCGCCAGCTCCAGGCAGGTCCACGCCTCGCCGTGACCGACGCCGATGCGCTGGAAGTCGGCGCGGGCGTCCACCAGGAGCTGCCGGGCGAAACCGGAGTTCCGCAGCGAGCCGGTCTGGACGGCGCGCTGGTCGCGGGTCACGCGCGCCGAATGGTGCCGGGCGCAGGCCAGGCCGTACGCGTCCCGCATCCGCGAGAACATCGTGCGGGAGCGTTCCAGCGCGCGCACCGACTGGTCCAGGGCGCCCGTCTCCTCCAGCGCCTGGCCCAGGTAGTAGATGCTCCACGCCTTGCCGCGCGCGTCCTCGTTCTCCCGGTGCCGGGCCGCCGCCCGCCGCAGCCCCTCCACCGCCGCGGACACGTCCCCGTCCACCAGCCGGGCCCGCGCCAGCTGGGTCAGCGCCCAGGCCTCGCCGCGGGCGTCCTGGGTGCGGCCGTACAACTCCAGGGCCTCCCGCAGATCCGCCTCGGCCCGCGGTACGTCCCCCATGCGCAGCCGCAGCTGGCCGAGCTGGAAGTGGGCCCACGCCTGGCCGTGCACCGACTCGCCCGCGCGGTGCAGCACCAGTGACTCGGTGAGCAGGTCCATGGCCTCCGCGAGCCGCGCCCGGTCCCGCTGCACCGCCGCCAGCGCGTGCAGCGTCCACGCCCGGTCCGTGGCCAGCTCGGGCACGGCCTGGAGCTCCCGCGCCTCCCGCAGCTTCGCCGCCGCCTCGGTCAGGTTGCCCTGGTGGTGCAGCGTGATGCCCAGCGAGCACAGCGCACGGGCCGCCCCCGCGTCGTGGTGGGCCTCCCGGTACAGGTCGACCACGGAGGTGAGCGTCGTCCGCGCCTTGTCCAGCTCGCCGAGCTGCCGGGCCGCGATACCGGTGCGCCACTGCACCGAACGCACCAGCAGCCCCTGGTCCACGGACTGCGCCAGCTCGCTGATCTCGCCCAGCCGGTACAGGTCACCGCGCAGCAGGCAGTAGTCGCACAGCGCCCCCAGCAGGTTCAGCACCGTGCCCTGGTCGACACCCTCCGCGTGCCTCAGCGCCGCCGTGATGAAGCTCGACTCGTCGTCCAGCCAGCGCAGCGCCTCGTCCAGGGAGGTGAAGCCGTACTGCCCGAACCGGTCCGAGCGGGTCGACATGTTGCCGTCGACCAGGCGCAGCACCGAGTCGGCCAGCTCGGCGTAGTTGGCGATCAGCCGCTCCTGCGCCGCCGACCGCTCGCCCGGCTCCTCCTCGTCGGCGAGCCGGGCCCGGGCGAAGGCCCGCACCACGTCGTGCAACCGGTAGCGGCTGCCCCGGACGGTGTCGATCAGGCCCGCCCGCGACAGCGCCGTCAGCTGCCGGACCGCCTCCGTCTCGTCCGTGGCCAGCAGCGCGGCGGCGGCGGGGGCACCCAGCGAGGTGCGCCCGGCCAGCGCCAGCCGGCGCAGCAGCCGCCGGGCCGGCTCCGGCTGGTCGGTGTAGCGCAGCCACAGCGCCCGCTCGACCGGCTCCACCGGCCCGTAGGCGCCCAGATCGCTCGCCAGGGCGCGGGGCGAACGCGGACCCAGCGACGAGCCCGCGATGCGCAGCGCCAGCGGCAGCCCCCCGCACAAATGCCGGATCCGGTCGGCGGACTCGGCGTCGTAGGGCCCCGACGCGTCCTGCGCGGCGGCCCCCAGCAACTCCTCCGCGCCCGCCGCGTCCAGCGCCTCGACCGGCAGGTGGTGCACCCGCGCGGGCAGGTCGGCCGGCAGCCGCAGAGCCTCCCGCGCGGTGACCAGCACCAGGCTGTCCGACCGCTCCGGCACCAGCGTGCGCACCTGCTCGGCGTCCGAGGCGTCGTCCAGGACCACCGTGACCGGCACGCCCGTCAGATGCTGGCGGTAGAGCTCGCTGAGCCGCTTGACCTGCTGGTCCGCCGAGGAGCGCTCACGGAACAGCAGCTGCTCGCGGGGCGCCCCGAGCCGGTTCAGCAGATGCAGCAGGGCGTCCCGGGTGCTCAGCGGCGACTCGCCCGTCGACGAGGGGCTGTCGCCGCGCAGATCGACGATGCACGCCCCGCGGAAGTAGTCCCGCAGTTCGTGGGCGGCCCGTACGGCGAGGGCCGTACGGCCGCTGCCGGGCGCCCCGTGCAGCACCACCACCGTCGGCTTGGTCTCCGTGCTCGCGCGGGCCGCCTGCACCCACTGCCGCAGCCGCGCCATCTCCCGCCGCCGGCCCGCGAACACGCCCACCGGCTCCGGCAGCTGCCCGAACGACTGCTCCAGAGCGCTGCGCCCCCGGGCCGCCGCGCTCTTGTCGGCCCCCCGCAGCTTCGGCCCGGTCTTGGCCGGCCCGGTGGACGCGGCGAGCATCCGCTGCTGGTCCAGGAACGGCCGGATGCCCCGCACCTCCAGCGCCGTCAGCCACTGCAACCGCAGCTGCTCGGGCCCACCGGGCTGGCTGACGGCCCCGGCTCGGTGGTGGGCCGCCGGTACGTGGGACCCGACCACCTTCACCACGGTCGCGGCGGCGCCGACGACCCCGACGGTCACCCCCGCTCCCACCGCGGTGCCCGTGCCGGTGCCGAGCGCCATGTCGGCCACCGCCGCGGCGACCGCCGCGACGGCGGCCACCAGCAGGGGGGTACCGGCGCCCTCGCGGGCGTACCGCTGGCGGAAGGTGAGCTGACCGGCCGCCGCCTCGTCCAGGGCACGGGTGTAGGCGTCGTACTCCTCGGCGGCCGTCCCCGCCATCGCGTCCAGCGCGCCGCGCGCCCTGGACAGCAGTACGTTCCCGTCGGTACGTCCGCCGGAGCGCCGTACCTCCTCCTCCACGGCCCGCGTCAGCAGCCGTTCGGCCTCCGCCCGATGACTGTCCCGCATGTCGCGCCCCCTCCGGCGGCATCGGTATCCCCCGGGTGTCCCCAGACCTCGCTGGGGCTCTCCCGGCCCGTCCCCGGGTCCTTCCCCGGTTGAGCGTCGGTCAAGTGTCGCCCGAGGGGGGAGACCCTGGGGAGGGGTCTGCGGGAAGCGCGACGCCGGCGGAGTGACGTGCCGACCGCCTCGGCTCCCGCTGTTCCCGACGCCGCCGTCCGGGACCGCGGCGGTGCAGGCGCTGCCGACCGGGCCTCGGCTCCGGTAGGCCGTGGGGCGGGCCGTGTCACCGCGCGCGGTGCTCCGCCGGGTACGGACCGCCGCTCCCGCCCTCCTCCGGGCCGGTGTGCGGCGCTTCCACGCGTCTCACACCGGCCTGCTCGCGGACGGCGGGTGAGCCGCACGGGCCGACACCCGGGGACGCGGTACGACGGAGCGCCCGACCGGCGCCCGGGAGCCGTCCGCCCGCCGACGGTGCGGACACCGGCCCCGTGCCCGGCCGTGGCGCACGCGCGGAGGGCTCCGTGGGTGCGCGAGGATGGGGGTATGTCCAACCGACTCGCGCACGCCACGTCTCCGTACCTCCTCCAGCACGCGGACAACCCCGTGGACTGGTGGCCGTGGGAGCCCGCCGCGTTCGAGGAGGCCCGCCGACGGGACGTCCCCGTTCTGCTGAGCGTGGGGTACAGCGCCTGCCACTGGTGTCACGTCATGGCACACGAGTCGTTCGAGGACGGCCCGACGGCCGAGTTCCTCAACTCCCACTTCGTCAGCGTCAAGGTCGACCGCGAGGAGCGCCCCGACGTCGACGCCGTCTACATGGAGGCGGTGCAGGCGGCGACCGGGCAGGGTGGCTGGCCCATGACCGTGTTCCTCACGCCGGACGCGGAGCCCTTCTACTTCGGCACGTACTACCCGCCCGAGCCCCGGCACGGCATGCCCTCCTTCCGGCAGGTGCTCCAGGGCGTCCAGCAGGCGTGGGCGGACCGGCGGGGCGAGGTCACCGAGGTCGCGGGGAAGATCGTGCGGGACCTCGCCGGGCGGGAGATCTCCTACGGCGACGCACGGCTGCCCGGGGAGGCCGAGCTCGGGCAGGCGCTGCTCGGGCTGACCCGGGAGTACGACCCGCAGCGGGGCGGGTTCGGCGGGGCACCGAAGTTCCCGCCGTCGATGGTGATCGAGTTCCTGCTGCGCCACCACGCGCGCACCGGCGCCGAGGGCGCGCTGGAGATGGCCCGCGACACCTGTGAGCGGATGGCGCGCGGCGGCATCTACGACCAGCTCGGCGGCGGCTTCGCGCGGTACTCCGTCGACCGGGAGTGGGTCGTGCCCCACTTCGAGAAGATGCTGTACGACAATGCCCTTCTGTGCCGGGTCTACGCCCACCTGTGGCGTGCCACCGGGTCCGAGTCGGCCCGCCGTGTCGCGCTGGAGACCGCCGACTTCATGGTGCGTGAACTGCGCACCGCCGAGGGCGGCTTCGCCTCCGCGCTGGACGCCGACAGCGACGACGGGACGGGCCGGCACGTCGAGGGCGCGTACTACGTGTGGACGCCGGCGCAGCTCACCGAGGTCCTCGGCGCCGACGACGCGGAACTCGCCGCGCGGTACTTCGGGGTGACCCGGGAGGGCACCTTCGAGCACGGTTCCTCCGTACTGCAACTGCCGCAGCAGGAAGGCGTCTTCGACGCCGGGCGGATCGCCTCGGTCAGGGAGCGGCTGCTGGCCGCGCGGGACGGGCGTCCCGCCCCCGGCCGGGACGACAAGGTGGTCGCCGCCTGGAACGGCCTGGTGATCGCCGCCCTCGCCGAGACGGGCGCCTACTTCGAGCGCCCCGACCTGGTGGAGGCCGCCGTCGCCGCCGCCGACCTGCTGGTGCGGCTGCACCTCGACGAGCAGGCCCGGCTCTCCCGCACCAGCAGGGACGGACGGGCCGGCGCCAACGCCGGGGTGCTGGAGGACTACGCCGACGTGGCGGAGGGCTTCCTCGCGCTCGCGTCGGTCACCGGGGAGGGCGTCTGGCTGGACTTCGCGGGGCTGCTGCTCGACCACGTCCTGACCCGCTTCACCGACGACTCCGGCTCCCTCTACGACACCGCCGACGACGCCGAGAAGCTCATCCGCCGCCCGCAGGACCCCACCGACAACGCCACCCCGTCCGGCTGGACCGCCGCCGCGAACGCCCTGCTGTCCTACGCCGCCCACACCGGCTCCGAGCCGCACCGCACCGCCGCCGAGCACGCCCTCGGCGTGGTGAAGGCGCTCGGCCCGAGGGTGCCGCGCTTCATCGGCTGGGGGCTCGCCGCCGCCGAGGCGCTGCTCGACGGCCCGCGGGAAGTCGCCGTCGTCGGGCCCACGCCGGATGACGGCGCCGCCAAGGGCCTGCACCGCACGGCGCTTCTGGGGACGGCGCCCGGCGCGGTCGTCGCCTTCGGGGTCGAGGGGAGCGACGAGTTCCCGCTGCTCGCCGACCGTCCGCTGGTGGGCGGGGCGCCGGCCGCGTACGTCTGCCGCAACTTCACCTGCGACGCGCCGACGACCGGACCTGAGCGCCTGCGGGCCGCTCTGAACAGCTGAAACGGCGGGGCCGGAAGCATCCCGAACGTGAGACCGCCGGCGGTACGGCCTGCCGTACCGCCGGCACCGGCGGCCGGCCGTACGCCGGGAGGTGTCCCGCCGACGCGCACACCGGTCCTCAGGCGCCGCTGAGGATCAGCGCGCCCAGCGTGAGCTGGGCGCCCCACTGCAGGGCGACGGCCCCGTACCGGGCGGGGGTCCACCGGGTACGGGGCCACGCCGTCGCCAGGACGCCCAGGACGGCCGCGGCCCAGAAACAGCCCCACAGGGCGTCCCCCGGTACGGTCGAGCACTGCTCGCCGTAGGTCAGGCAGCGGCCGCCGCGTTCGGTGGCGAGCACGGTCAGCCACGCGACGACGACGGTCGGCAGGAGGAGGACGAGTCCGGCCACGGACCATCCGGTCAGGGCGCGGGCGGCAGGATGCGGCGGGGTGGCCCGCGGTGCGGTGGGCCGGGACAGGGTGTTCACGGCGCCCATCACACCGCGCGGGCCGGCCCGCGGGGACCGCCCGGGTACTCAACCGTCCTGAGTACCCCGGCTCACCGCCCGCGCCACGATGGCCTCCAACTGCTCGTGGTGCGCGCCCTTCCAGTACGCGCGCCCGCAGGCGCGGCACTGCGCGAACACGTCGTACGACCGCTCGGTCCCGCCCTTGAGCTGGTCCGCGACCTCCTCCTTGGTGGCCGCCCGCAGCAGTCCGTTGCAGGCGGTGCACCGGGTCCACGGGCGCAGCTCGGGCCGGAACCGGTCCAGGACGTCGTGCAGTTGCTCGTCCGGGCGCGTGCTGTAGACGTAGGCGCCGGCCCACAGTTCGCGGCGGCGCAGCAGGCCGCGGTCGCGGCTGAGCATGACCCGTTTCTCGGCCGCCGACAGCGCGGCGAGCGCCGGGTCGCCGAGGTCCGTCGACTCGTACGCCGTGTCCACTCCGAGCAGCCGCAACCGGCGGGCGAGCGTGCCGAGATGCACGTCGAGCAGGAAGCGCAGCGGGGCGCCCGGGACCTGCTGCGGGTGTTCGACGGCCCGTACGCTCACCGACTCGCCGCCGGCCGGGACGTGTCCGGGCGGTACCTCGCGGCCGTCCACGAGGAGCGTGCCGACCTCGGTCAGCGGGACGCCGAGGGACTCGACGACGTGGCCGAGCGTGGAGACGCCGTCGGTGGCCGCGCGGGCGGCGCCGGTGCGGCGGGCCTGCGGGACGAACAGGTGGAGTTCGGGGGCGAATTCGACGTGGATCTCGGGACCGTTCACCTGGTCAGAATGCCATGGGGCACGGGCGTGGCCTCCGCCTTTTGCGGGGTGGGCAGACCGTGCTCCATGGCGTCCTCGGTCAGTAGGCGACCAGCGAGATCCCGACGTAGTGCGCGATGAAGGCCGCCAGGGTGAAGGAGTGGAAGACCTCGTGGAAGCCGAACCAGCGCGGTGAGGGGTTGGGCCGCTTGATGCCGTAGATCACGCCGCCCGCGCTGTAGAGCACGCCGCCCACGATCACCAGGACGAGGACGGCGATGCCGCCGGCCCGCATGAACTCGGGGAGGTAGAAGACGGCCGCCCAGCCCATGGCGAGGTAGCAGGGGGTGTAGAGCCAGCGCGGCGCGCCGACCCAGAAGACGCGGAAGACGATGCCCGCGGCGGCGGCGGCCCAGATGCCCCACAGCAGCCACTGGCCCTTGGCCCCCGGCAGGAGGAGCATCGTGAGCGGGGTGTAGGTGCCCGCGATGATCAGGAAGATGTTGGCGTGGTCGAGGCGGCGCAGGACGCCGTCCATGCGCGGGCTCCAGTTGCCCCGGTGGTAGAGCGCGCTGACGCCGAAGAGCAGGCAGGCCGTCAGGACGTAGACGCCGCAGGCGATGCGCCCTTCCGGTGTCTCGGCCAGGGCGGTGAGCACCAGGCCCGCGACGAGCACGGCCGGGAACATACCGAGGTGGAGCCAGCCGCGCAGCTTGGGCTTGACCGGATGCGGCAAGGAGAGCGCTACGGGACCGCGGCCGGCGGCCGGCGTGTCCCTGGGCGCGTCGGAGGCAGACGCAGTCATGCGCGCATCGTACCTACGGGACCGTAAGTTACGCATCAGTACGGGCGTTGGTGGCCGGTGAGTGGTCATCGTCTCACGGGGTACCCGGCCGTGCACCCCTCATGCGGGCACGTGGCGATGGTCACGCCGCTCAGGTGTGACGCCCTCTGGACAGATGGGCGCTCGCGTCGGATGATCAAATGAGTGCGGTCGACACCGGATGAGCGCCCAAGAGGTCATCGTCACGCGTCCGGGTCGCAGCCCCCACGGGGCCGTCCAACAAAAAACCCTCACCTAGGAGCAATCGTGGCGCGCGACATCGCGGCTCCCCCCGTCCCCACCGACCATCAGGAACTGATCTCGTGGGTGAACGAGATCGCCGAACTGACCCAGCCGGACGCCGTGGTCTGGTGTGACGGATCCGAGGCCGAGTACGAGCGCCTGTGCGAGGAGCTCGTGGCGAAGGGCACCTTCCGCAAGCTCGACCCGGTCAAGCGCCCCCACTCCTACTACGCGGCCTCCGACCCCTCCGACGTCGCGCGCGTCGAGGACCGGACCTTCATCTGCTCCGCCAAGGAGGAGGACGCCGGCCCGACCAACCACTGGAAGGACCCCGCCGAGATGCGGGAGATCTTCGCCGGTGAGAAGGGCGTCTTCCGCGGCTCCATGCGCGGCCGGACCATGTACGTCGTGCCCTTCTGCATGGGCCCGCTCGGCTCGCCGCTGTCCGCGCTCGGCGTCGAGATCACCGACTCGGCGTACGTCGCCGTCTCGATGCGCACCATGACCCGCATGGGCCAGCCGGTCCTGGACGAGCTCGGTGACGACGGCTTCTTCGTCAAGGCCGTGCACACCCTCGGCGCCCCGCTGGCCGAGGGCCAGGAGGACGTCCCCTGGCCCTGCAACAGCACCAAGTACATCTCGCACTTCCCCGAGGACCGCGAGATCTGGTCCTACGGCTCCGGCTACGGCGGCAACGCCCTGCTCGGCAAGAAGTGCTACGCCCTGCGCATCGCCTCCGTCATGGCCCGCGACGAGGGCTGGCTCGCCGAGCACATGCTCGTGCTGAAGCTGACCCCGCCCACCGGCGAGCCCAGGTACGTCGCCGCCGCCTTCCCGTCGGCCTGCGGCAAGACCAACCTCGCCATGCTGGAGCCCACCATCTCCGGCTGGTCCGTGGAGACGATCGGCGACGACATCGCCTGGATGCGCTTCGGCGAGGACGGCCGCCTGTACGCCATCAACCCCGAGGCCGGCTTCTTCGGCGTCGCGCCCGGCACCGGTGAGCACACCAACGCCAACGCGATGAAGACCCTGTGGGGCAATTCCGTCTTCACCAACGTCGCCCTCACCGACGACAACGACGTGTGGTGGGAGGGCATGACGGAGGAGACCCCCGCCCACCTCACCGACTGGAAGGGCAACGACTGGACCCCCGAGTCCGGCACGCCCGCCGCGCACCCCAACGCCCGCTTCACCACGCCCGCCGCGCAGTGCCCGATCATCGCGCCGGAGTGGGAGGACCCCAAGGGTGTGCCGATCTCGGCGATCCTCTTCGGCGGGCGCCGCGCCACCGCCGTACCGCTGGTCACCGAGTCCTTCGACTGGAACCACGGCGTCTTCCTCGGCGCCAACGTGGCCAGCGAGAAGACCGCCGCCGCCGAGGGCAAGGTCGGCGAGCTGCGCCGCGACCCGTTCGCCATGCTGCCGTTCTGCGGCTACAACATGGGCGACTACATGGGCCACTGGATCGACGTCGCCAAGGACAAGGACCCGGCCAAGCTGCCGAGGATCTACTACGTCAACTGGTTCCGCAAGGACGACGAGGGCAGGTTCGTCTGGCCCGGCTTCGGCGAGAACAGCCGCGTCCTGAAGTGGATCGTGGAGCGCCTGGAGGGCAGGGCGGACGGCGTCGAGACCCCCATCGGGGTGCTGCCGACCAAGGAGGCCCTGGACACCGACGGCCTCGACCTGTCCGACGCCGACCTGGACTTCCTGCTCAGCGTCGACAAGGAGGTCTGGCGCGAGGAGGCGGCGCTCGTCCCCGAGCACCTGAACACCTTCGGCGACCACACGCCCGCCGAACTGTGGGAGCAGTACCGGGCCCTGGTGCGGCGCCTGGGCTGACCGTCACCCCGCCCCCACCCAGCTCCGCGGCCGGTCCGGCTAGCCCTGACCCGCGAAGTCGTCACGAAGGCCGGCCGCGAGGGGGCCTCCCCGCGCTCCAGTAGCTCGCAGTACCCCCGGAGCGCGGGGGAGCCCCGACCGGGCCGGGTCCCCGCACAAAGGCGTGCGCCGGACCCGGCCCTTCGGCGTTCCCGGCCTGCGGTGTTCCGGGCCTGCGGTGTTCCGGGCCTGCGGCGTTCCCGGCCTGCTGTGCTCCGGTCCTGCGGTGTTCTTCCGTCCGGTGATGTGGCGCCCGGTCCGCGCGTCGCTGCGGGTGCGCGCGGACCGGGGCCGTAAGGGGGAGCCCGAGGGGAACGGGCTCAGCGGGACGCGAGTTCGCGCGGCTCCAGGGCCGCGGCGTGTGCGTCCATGCGCTCGGCGGTCAGGATCGCGACCGCCGTGTCGGCGCGGGAGGCGGCCACCACCAGGGCGCGGCCCGCCAGGGTGTGCGCCCGGCGGTGCAGGGCCGCCAGGTGCGGCTCGGGCCGGGCGGCGGTCACCGGCACGCGGGCCGGTGACCGGCCTCCCCGCAGCCGGGCCACCTGCGCGGCGAGCCGGTCGGCCGCGGTGTCCAGGTCGGTGGCGGGAGCCAGCGCGCGCAGCTCGTCCGTGACGGCGAGCAGTGCCGCGAGGTGGCCCGCGAGCTGGATGTCCAGCTCCTCCTCCCGGGACCGGTGGGGGAAGTCCGAGGCGGTGCCGGCCATCGTGCTGTGGACCGACTTGCGGCGGATCGGTTCGTACATGGGACGGCCTCCTGACTGCTTCAGGAAGCCATCCTACATTAGATTCAATCTAAAATTGAGAGGGGTCGGGGATACGTCTCGCAGGAGGCCGGGGTGCGTCAGGGCTGCCCGTAACCGTCCAGGAAGTTCCCGATCCGGCCCACCGCCTCGCGCAGGTCACTGGCCGTCGGCAGGGTCACCACCCGGAAGTGGTCGGGCTCGGGCCAGTTGAAGCCGGTGCCGTGGACGACCATGATCTTCTCCCGGCGCAGCAGGTCCAGGACCATCCGCCGGTCGTCCTTGATCTTGAAGACCTTGGGGTCGAGCCGCGGGAAGAGGTACAGCGCGCCTTTCGGTTTCACGCAGGTCACGCCCGGGATGCTGGTCAGCGCCTCGTGCGCGGCGTCCCGCTGCTCGCGCAGCCGCCCGCCCGGCAGCACCAGCTCGTTGATGGTCTGCCGCCCGCTCAGCGCCGCGACCACGCCGTGCTGTCCCGGCATGTTGGCGCACAGGCGCATGTTGGCCAGGATCGTCAGGCCCTCGATGTAGGACTCGGCGTGGGCGCGCGGCCCGGAGATCGACATCCAGCCGACCCGGTAGCCGGCCACCCGGTACGCCTTCGACATGCCGTTGAAGGTGAGGGTGAGCAGGTCCGGGGCGATCGCCGCGGTCGGGGTGTGGGTGGCCTCGTCGTACAGGATCTTGTCGTAGATCTCGTCGGAGCAGACCAGCAGGTTGTGCCGGCGCGCGATGTCGGTCAGCCCGCGCAGCACCGCCTCGTCGTACACCGCGCCCGTCGGGTTGTTCGGGTTGATGATGACGAGCGCCTTGGTGCGGTCGGTGATCTTCCGCTCCACGTCCGCGAGGTCCGGCATCCAGTCGGACTGCTCGTCGCAGCGGTAGTGCACCGCCGTACCGCCGGAGAGGGAGACGGCGGCCGTCCACAGGGGGTAGTCGGGCGCCGGTACGAGGACCTCGTCCCCGTCGTCCAGCAGCCCCTGCATCGCCATCACGATCAGCTCGGACACGCCGTTGCCGATGAAGACGTGCTCGACGTCCGTCTCGATGCCGAGGGTCTGGTTGTGCATGACGACCGCCCGGCGCGCCGCCAGCAGGCCCTTCGCGTCGCCGTAGCCGTGGGCCGTGGAGACGTTGCGGAGGATGTCCTCCAGGATCTCGGGCGGACACTCGAAGCCGAAGGCGGCCGGGTTGCCCGTGTTCAGCTTCAGGATGCGGTGACCGGCCGCTTCCAGCCGCATCGCCTCCTCGAGCACCGGGCCCCGGATCTCGTAACAGACGTTGGCGAGCTTGGTCGACTGGATCACCTGCATGTCCGTGAGCTTACGACCCGGTTGCGCCCCACGGGCCGTGTCGTCCGCCACGCGGGACCCGGCGGCGGGTGCCGGCAGGGCCGCTCACCGCCCTTCGTGCCCCTGTCCCGTGCGTCCCGCCGTTCACCCGGACGTGTGGCCGGGCGCGGTCGCGGGACCGTCGTCGCGCCCGTCAAGGCCGCGCATTCGGCCGTCTTTCGTCCCTCTCCTTGTCGTGCACCCCCGGCACTAAAACAATGCACATGACAAGACGCGGGCCGGAAGATCTCCGGCCGTTCGCGTCCGAAGAGGGGACCCCACATGAACAAGCCTCTCCTTGCCGCGCTCACCACCCTGGCCTTCACCGGGGTGGGCGTGGCACCGGCGGTCGCGGCGGCCCCGGCGCCCGCCGCCCGGGCCGTCACCTTCGCGGGCACCGTCTCGCTCAGCAACTGTTCCGGCTCGCTCGTGCGCCTTCCCGCCTCCCAGGACACCGACCCCGCCCTGGTGATGTCCAACGGGCACTGCCTGGAGACGGGCTTCCCCGCGGCCGGCGAGGTCGTCGTGAACCAGGCGTCCAGCCGGTCCTTCGGGCTGCTGAACGCGTCGGGCACCCGCGTCGGGACCCTGCGCGCGAGCAGGATCGCCTACGCGACGATGACCGACACGGACGTCTCGCTGTACCAGCTCACCAGCACCTACGCCCAGATCCGCGCCTCCTGGGGGATCAGTCCGCTCACCCTCAACGACACGCGCCCGGTCGCCGGCACCGCGATCACCGTCGTGTCCGGCTACTGGAAGCGGACCTACGCCTGCAACGTCGACGGCTTCGCGTACCGCCTCAAGGAAGGGCAGTGGACCTGGAAGGACTCGGTCCGCTACACCTCCGCCTGCCAGACCATCGGCGGCACCTCCGGGTCCCCCGTCGTCGACAACGCCACCGGCAAGGTCGTCGCGGTCAACAACACCGGCAACGAGGACGGCGCCCGCTGCACCGACAACAACCCCTGCGAGGTCGACGCCGACGGCACGGTCACCGTCCGCGAGGGCATCAACTACGCCCAGCAGACCTACCAGATCCCCGCCTGCTTCGGCACCGGCAACACACTGGACCTGGGCCGCAGCGGGTGCACCCTGCCCAAGCCGTGACCCGCCTCCCGCTCAGCGCGGCGTGCGGCGCACCGACCTGCCCGCCAGGACGTCGGTGCGCCGCCCGTCCTCGATGACGAACCGCCCGCTCACCAGGACGTGCGGGACGCCGGTCGGCAGCCGGCGCGGCTCCTCGTAGGTGCTGCCCGCCGCCACCGTCGCCGGGTCGAAGAGCACCAGGTCGGCCCGGTACCCCTCCCGGACCAGCCCCCGGTCGGGCAGCCGCAGCCGGGCCGCCGGACGGGAGGTGAGGTGGGCGACGCACTCCTCCAGCGACAGCACGCCCAGCTCGCGCACGTAGTGGCCCAGGTAGTGCGGGAAGGTGCCGTAGGCGCGCGGGTGCGGCTTGCTGCCCCGGAGGATGCCGTCCGAGCCGCCGGTGTGGACACGGTGCCGCATGATCGCGCGCACGTTCTCCTCGTGGCCGACGTGCTGGAGTATGGTCGGCGCCAGCCGGTCGGTCAGCAGCAGCCGGCGGGCGACCGCCCACGGACTCTCGCCGCGCAGCCGCGCCGACTCCAGGACCGTACGGCCGACGTACTCACCGAGGGCCGGGTCGCCCGTGCCGGAGATCTCGATCGTCTCCCACTCCACGGGCACGCCGTGGCAGCCGTCGGAGCCGGTCTCCTCCAGGTCGCGCCGGACGCGCTCGGCGGTGTCGTCGTCCGCCAGCCGCTTGAGGACCTGCTCCGGGCCGCCCTCGTTCGCCCAGCTCGGCAGCAGCGCCACGAGGGTGGTGCAGCCGGGGGTGTACGGGTAGGTGTCGAGGGTGATGTCCGCCCCGGCGGCCAGCGCGTCGTCGAGCAGCGCCAGCAGTTCGGGCGCGCGGCCCTTGTTCACGCCGAAGTTCATGGTGGCGTGCGCCAGGTGCAGCGGACAGCCGGCCCGGCGGGTCAGCTCCACCATCTCCTCGTACGCGGCGAGGGCTCCGGCCCCGTACGAGCGGTGGTGGGGGCAGTAGTAGCCGCCGTACTCGGCCACCACCCGGCACAGCTCGGTCAGCTCCGTGTCCTCGGCGTACATGCCGGGCGTGTACGTCAGCCCGGACGACATGCCGACGGCGCCCTGCTCCAGGCCCTCGGCGACCAGCCGGCGCATCCGCTCCAGCTCGGCCGGTGTCGCCGCCCGGTCCTCCCAGCCGACCGCGAGGGCGCGCACCGTGCCCTGGGGGATGAGATAGGCGGCGTTGACCGCGATGCCGCGGTCGAGCCGGTCCAGGTACTCGCCGACCGACCGCCAGTCGAGGTCGACGTCGTCGCCGGGGCCGTTCCACCCGGCGATCGCGCGGCGGACCTCGCCGAGGGTGCGGTCGTCGACCGGCGCGTAGGACAGCCCGTCCTGGCCGATGACCTCCAGGGTGACGCCCTGCGCGGCCTTGGCGCTGTGGTCGGGGTCGCTGAGCAGCGCCAGGTCGCTGTGGGCGTGCATGTCGATGAAACCCGGGGCCAGGACCAGGCCCTCGGCGTCCAGTTCGCGGCGGGCCCGGGGGCGCTGGCAGCCCGCTGCCGCCGCCTCCTTGACGATCGACACGATCCGCCCGCCGCCGACGACCACGTCGGCGCGGTAGGAGTCCGCGCCCGAGCCGTCCACGACGTCGGCGTCCCGGATGACCAGCTCTTCCACCGGATCCTCCTCCAGGCTCTAGAAGAACGTACGGATGTAGTCGACGACCGTCCCGTCCGCCTCGACGACGGGGATCAGCTGCCACTTGTCGAACGACGTGCACGGGTGGGACAGGCCCAGGCCCACCCAGTCGCCGACCTCCAGGTCCGCCTCCGGGGTGGTGTGCAGCCAGGCGTGCTGGTCGGACAGGCCGGTCACGGTGACGCCGGCCGCCGGCCGCTCGCGGCCGTCCCGGTGGACCACCTGGCCGAACGGCAGGTCGAGGTCGTACGCCGCGTCCCGCTTGCCCGCGTTCGCGAAGGCCTGCTCGGGCGAGGGGCGGGAGACCACCTGGGCCCACAGCCGGAAGGCAGGCTCCAGGGCGCCCTCGTCGGGGACGCGGTTGAAAGGGGTCACCTCGCGGTAGTGCCCGTCGTCGTGCGAGACGTACGCGCCCGAGCGCAGCAGCTTCAGTACGGGCAGGGAGAGGCCGGGGACCTCGGCGAACACGTCGGCCACCGCGTCGAACCAGGCACTGCCGCCCGCGCTCAGCACGATCTCGTCGAGCCCGGACCCGGCGAACCGGCCCGCCCTGTCGAAGTCCACGGCCAGGGCGACCAGCCGCCGCAGCCACGCGCGCACCCGCGTGGGGTCGGCCTTCGGCACCTCTCCCTCGTACCCGGCGACACCGGCCAGCCGCAGTGTCCGCGCGCCGGCCACCGCGTCGGCGACCGCCGCGCACTCCGCCTCGGTGCGCGCCCCGGTCCGGGCGCCCTCGCCGGCGGCCAGCTCGACCACGACGTCCACCGGGCGGGCGGCGCCCGCGTCCGTCAGCGCCGCGTCCATCAGCTCGACGCCGCGCACGGAGTCGACGTAGCAGACGAAGCGGAAGTCCGGGTCGGCGTCCAGCTGCGCGGCGGTCCACCGCAGGGCCGCGGCGTCGACCAGCTCGTTGGCGAGGAAGATCCGCCGGATGCCGAAGGCCCGTGCCACCCGCACCTGGTGCGGCACGGCCAGGGTGATGCCCCAGGCGCCGTGCGCGATCTGGCGGTGGAAGAGCTGCGGGGCCATGGAGGTCTTGCCGTGCGGCGCGAAGGCGAGGCCGTGCCGGGCCGCGTAGGTCTCCATGAGCGCCAGGTTGTGCTCCAGGCGCTCGGCGGAGAGGGCCAGCACGGGGGAGGTGAAACCGCCGGTGAAGAGGTTGCGGCGCTCGGCGGCCAGCTCGGCGACGGTCAGGCCGTCGGCGTCCGGCGGGAGGCCCTTGAAACGGTGGTCGACGTGCTCCCCGGCCAGACGGGCGAGGGCTTCGGTGCCGGGGGCGGCGGCGGGGTCGACGGCCATGGAGCCTCCATGAGATGCGGTGTCGCGCGGATGGTGCCCGACGCTGTTGCGCGGTCGTTGCAGTATGTGCAACAACCATTGCGTATGTCGCTTACTGCTGTCTAACATCTCGGCCAACGCGGGGTCAACGGATCCGCCGAGGCCCGCGAGAGGACGAGGAGCCCCACCATCGTGACCGCCGACGGCCCCCGTGACACCGGCCCCGACGTCGTGGACGTCGTAGCGCTCGGCGAGTCCATGGTCACCTTCCTGCCCTCCCGCCCCGGCCGCCTCGCCGACGTCCCCTCCTTCGACCGCGCCATCGGCGGCGCCGAGTCCAACGTCGCCTGCGTGCTCGCCGCCGCCGGACACTCCGCGCGCTGGGCCGGCCGGGTCGGCGCCGACGGCTTCGGCGACCACCTCGTCGAGGCGATCGGCGCGTACGGCGTCGACGTCTCCACCGTGCGCCGCGACCCCGACCGCCCCACCGGCGTGTACTTCCGCACCGCGGGGGACCGCGCCACCGACGCCCACGAGGTGGCGTACTACCGGGCGGGCTCGGCGGCCTCCGCGATGTCCACCACGACCATGGACCTGGACGCCGTCCGCGCCGGCCGGATCCTCCACCTGTCCGGCATCACCGCCGCGCTCTCCGCCGACTGCCTGGACCTGATGCGCGAACTGACCGCCCGCCGCCCCGGCCGGCCCCTGGTCTCCTTCGACGTCAACCACCGCCCCGGACTGTGGCGGGACGGCGACGGCTCCCGGGTGCTGCTGGAGCTGGCACGCGGCGCCGACATCGTGTTCGTCGGCGAGGACGAGGCCTGGGGCCTGGACGGCGCCGAGGCCGTGCGCGCCGCGCTGCCCGAACCCGACCTGCTCGTCGTCAAGCAGGGCGCCGCCGGCGCCACCGCCTTCCACGGAACGGACGTCACCTTCGTCCCCGCCCTCACCGTCGACGTCGTCGCCGCCGTCGGCGCGGGCGACGCCTTCGCCGCCGGGTTCCTCTCCGCCACCCTGCGCGGGCTGCCCGTCCGGGACCGCCTGCGGCACGGCCACCTGATGGCCGCCGCCGCCCTCACCGTCCCCGGCGACCTCGCCCCGCCCCCCGCCCGCGACCACGCCGACCGCCTCGCCGCCCTCGACGACGCCGCGTGGGGGAGACTGCGACTCGGCCCCGCCTGGACACAGGCCGACGAAGGGGCCGAGGAGGAGGTACGCACGCCATGAGCCAGACCGTCGACCGCGCGCTCAGCATCCTGCCGCTGCTCGCCGAGGGCCCCGCCGACCTGGGCCGGGTCGCCGACCGGCTCGGCGTGCACAAGTCCACGGCCCTGCGCCTGCTGCGCACCCTGCACGAGCACGGCTTCGTCTACCGCCAGTCCGACCAGCGCTACCGCCTCGGCGCCCGGCTCATCTCCCTCGCCCAGGAGGCGATGGAGAACCTCGACGTCCGCGAGATCGCCCACCCCCACCTCGTACGCCTCAACGAGCAGGTCGGACACACCGTCCACCTCGCCGTCCACGAGGAGGACGAGGTCATCTACATCGACAAGGTCGACAGCCGCTACCCGGTCCGCATGTACTCCCGGATCGGCAAGCCCGTCGCCCTCACCGTCGCGGCCGTGGCCAAGCTGCTGCTCGCCGACCTCCCCGAGAACGAGCGCCGAGCCGTGGTCGAGAAGCTCGACTACCCCCTCTACACGGCCCGTTCCACACCGAACGCCGACGCCTTCCTCAAGGAGCTGGCCACGGTGCGCGAACAGGGCTGGGCCACCGACCTCGGCGGCCACGAGGAGTCCATCAACTGCGTCGCCGCGCCCATCCGGGGCGCCGACGGCCGCGTGGTCGCCGCGATGTCGGTCTCCGCGCCGAACGTCGTCGTCACCGCCGACGAACTCCTCACCCTGCTCCCGCTGGTGCGCCGCACGGCGGACGCCATCAGCGGCGAGTACTCCGGCAGGACCCCAGTCAAGGAAGTCACCACATGACCGACAAGATCGCTCTCACCCCCGCGACCCACACCGTCCCCCCGGCGAAGTTCTCCCACGGCGTCAGGAAGGGCAACATCCTCCAGGTCGCCGGCCAGGTCGGCTTCCTCCCCCACGAGGAGGGCAAGGCCCCCACCCCGGCCGGTCCGACCCTGCGCGAGCAGACCCTCCAGACCCTCGCCAACGTCAAGGCGATCCTGGAGGAGGGCGGCGCGGGCTGGGACGACGTGATGATGATCCGCGTCTACCTCACGGACGTCGACCACTTCGCCGAGATGAACGAGATCTACAACGCCTACTTCGAGGAGCAGGGCCTCACCCAGCCGCCCGCCGCGCGCACGACCGTCTACGTCGGTCTGCCCGCCGGACTCCTCATCGAGATCGACGCGCTCGCCGTCCTCGGCTAACGCCTCTTCTCCACCCGCCTGTCTCCGAACGGCACGGCGCCCGCCACCCCGGGGCGCCGTGCCGCGCTCCTCCCTGCCCGAAAGCCGCGTGTGTTCACCCAGAGGACCCCCGAATGCCCCCTGTGTCCCTCCAGTTCGCCGCCGCCGAGACCCCACCGCACACCGGCGGTCTGCTCGCCCTGATCGACGGCACGGCGGGCCTGCTGACCGTCGCCGCGGTCGGCATCGCGCTCCTGCTCTTCCTGATCATCAAGGTGCGGCTCCAGCCGTTCGTCGCGCTGCTCGCCGTCTCCATAGCCGTCGGCCTGCTCGCCGGCCTGTCGGTCACCGAACTCTTCGGCACCGTCCAGAAGTCCGACGCCGTCTCCACCATCGAGTCCGGCATGGGCGGCATCCTCGGTCACGTCGCCATCATCATCGGCCTCGGCACCATGCTCGGCGCGATCCTCGAGGTCAGCGGCGGAGCGGAGGTGCTGGCCTCCCGCCTGCTGGGCCTGTTCGGCGAGAAGCGCGCCCCCCTCGCCATGGGCCTCACCGGCCTGATCTTCGGCATCCCGGTCTTCTTCGACGTCGGCATCTTCGTCCTCGCGCCCATCGTCTACGCCGCCGCCAAACGGTCCGGCAAGTCGGTCCTGCTGTACTGCCTCCCCCTGCTCGCCGGCCTGTCCATGACCCACGCCTTCCTGCCGCCGCACCCCGGCCCGGTGGCCGCCGCGGGACTGCTGAAGGTGGACCTCGGCTGGGTGATCCTCATGGGCGTCGTCTGCGGCGTCCCGGCCGTGCTCGCCGCCTGGGCCTACTCCGCCTGGATCGGCCGCCGCATCTTCGTGCCCGTACCGCAGGACATGGTCGAGGCCGCCGAGGAGGCCAGGCAGGCCGTCATCGACGAGCAGCGCAAGGCCGGTGTCGCGCCGCGCGAGACGCCGGTGCCGCTCGGCACGGTCCTCGGCATCATCGGCACCCCGCTGCTCCTCATCCTCGCCGCGACCTTCTCCTCCATCGCCCTGGACCCGTCCACCACCCGCTCGGTGATCGAGTTCTTCGGCAACCCGTTCGTGGCGCTGACCATCGCCCTGTTCCTCGCCTACTACCTGCTCGGCATCCGGCGCGGCTGGTCCCGCAAGTCCCTGGAGACCGTCTCGACGGCCTCGCTGAAGCCGGTCGGCAACATCCTGCTGGTCGTCGGTGCCGGCGGTGTCTTCGGCGCCGTCCTCAAGGGCAGCGGCGTCGCCCAGGCCCTCTCCGACACCTTCAACGACGTCGGCCTGCCGGTGATCGTCCTGTCCTACCTGATCTCCCTGGTGCTGCGGGTCGCCCAGGGCTCGGCGACGGTGGCCATCGTGACGACGGCGGGCATCGTGGCCCCGCTGCTCGCCGAGGGCGACCACTCCCAGGCCTTCGTCGCCCTGGTCATCATGGCCATCTCGGCCGGCTCGATCTTCGCCTCGCACGTCAACGACGGCGGCTTCTGGATGGTCGCCAAGTACTTCGGCATCAGCGAACGGGACACCCTCAAGACGTGGACCGTCCTGGAGAGCGTGCTGTCGGTCGCCGGGTTCGCGGTGGCGGCGGTGCTGAGCCTGTTCGTGTAGGGGCGTGTGTTGGCGTCTGATAACGAAGTCGGGGCTGGCTGTGTCCGGCACAGGATCGTCGAGCATACTGCCCGCTGTGGAGCAGCGCAGAGGATCGACCAGCCAGCCCCTGGAAGGCGCCGGATTCGACCCGGCATTCATCCCCGGGCTCACCGCGCCCGTGACCGGTGAACCCGGGAACGGGACACCGGCGAAGGCGAAGGCGGAGGCCGAGGCGGAGAACGAGGCCGAGGAGGCCCGGGACGCGGCGGACGCGGTCGTCGACGAGTCCGCCGAAGAGCCCGCCGGAGAGCCCGTCGAGGATGCCGTCGAGCCGTCCGGGGAACCGGACGAGGAGGCTCCCGACGGACCTGTGTTCGAGGCGGCCGACCGCCGTGCCAGGATCGTCGCCGACCACAAGGGCGTACGCCTGTCCCTCGACGACCAGGCCTGTGAGTTCCGCTGGGACGAGGTCGGGGCCGTCGAGACGGAGACGGGACGCTTCGGCAAGCGGTTCACGGTCACGGTGCACACGCCCGACCGCCGCTGGTACCCGATCGAGATCGAGGCGTCGTCCAGGAGCCGTTTCAAGGAGTGGGAATCCGCCCTGGACGAGGTCCTGGACGCCTACTTCGAGGACGACGAGGCGAAGGACGAGTCACACGCGGACGACGCGCAGGACGACGTGAAGTCCGAGGCGAAGTCCGACGCGAAGTCCGAGGCGAAGTCCGACGCGAAGCCCGGCTCGGGTGCCAAGGACTAAGCACATCGAGTGAAGATCCACGCACGCCCTCTTGTCCCACCGGCGACCATGGGCTTTGTTGACCCGCATGACGGACACCACGGGCAACACCACGGAAACCGGCGGACCGGTCGCTGCCGACTCGGCGCCCCGTAAGTCGAGCTGGCGCTACATCGGCCCCGGCATCGTCGTCGCGGCGACCGGAGTGGGCGCCGGTGACCTCGTGGCCACCCTCATCGCGGGCAGCAACTTCGGCTACACCCTGCTGTGGGCGGCGGTCATCGGCTGCCTGGTGAAGATCTCCCTCGCGGAGGCGTGCGGCCGGTGGCACCTGTCCACCGGCCGCACGCTCTTCGAGGGCTGGGCGAGCCTCGGCCGCTGGACGACCTGGTTCTTCGCCGTCTACGTCGTCGTCTGGGGCTTCGTCTACGGCGCCGCGGCCATGTCGTCCAGCGCACTCCCGCTCCAGGCGCTCTTCCCGGACGTGATGGACCTCAAGTGGTGGGGCGTGGCCTGCGGGGTGGTCGGCCTGGTCTTCGTCTGGTTCAACAAGTACGCGGTCTTCGAGAAGGTCATGACCGTCCTGGTCGGCGTCATGTTCGTGGTGACCGTCTACCTCGCGATCCGCGTCACCCCCAACCTGGCCGACGCGTTCGCCGGCCTCCTCCCGGTCCTCCCCGACGAGAAGGACTCCGTCCTCAACACCCTCGGCCTGATCGGCGGCGTCGGCGGCACGATCACGCTGGCCGCCTACGGCTACTGGGTCAACGCCAAGGGCTGGACGGACACCGGCTGGATGAAGGTGATGCGCCTGGACAACCGGGTCGCCTACCTCACCACCGGCGTCTTCGTCGTCGCCATGCTCTTCGTCGGCGCCGAACTGCTCCACTCGGCGAACATCGCCATCGCGAGCGGCGACAAGGGCCTGGTCCAGCTCGGCGACATCCTGGAGGCCGAGTACGGCACGGCTACGGCGAAGTTCTTCCTGATCGGCTTCTTCGCCACCTCCTTCACCTCCCTCATCGGCGTCTGGCACGGCGTCAGCCTGATGTTCGCCGACTTCGTGGCCCGGCTGCGGGCCGGCACGGAGGCGACGGGCGAGAAGGTCGCCTCCGGCGAACGCGAGCGCTCCTGGCCGTTCCGCCTCTACCTGCTCTGGCTGACCTTCCCGCCGGTCGTCCTGCTCTTCCAGGGCCAGCCCTTCCGGCTGGTCGTCATCTACGGCGTGCTGGGCGCGGCCTTCATGCCCTTCCTCGCCCTGACCCTGGTCTGGCTCCTCAACTCCCCCCGCACGCCCACCGAATGGCGCAACGGCTGGCTGAGCAACGGCATGCTGGGCATCGCGGGCCTGCTGTTCCTGGTCCTGTGCGTGAAGCAGATCTGGGACCAGCCTTGGTCGGAGTTCTTCCAGTAGCGGGACCGGAAGGGCCGCCGCATGCCCGGACTGCCGCCCGGAGGGGCAGGACTTCTGCCCCGGGACACATGGCAGGCGCGGTCCGCTTCGGGTATGCCGGAACTATGCGTGCAAAGAACGAGGAGCGGCAAGCCGACGTGGTTCGCCTTCGACCACCGTCGGACAGGAGGGAGCCCACCGGGGGAGTCCGTCCGACGGGGCCTGAGAGCATGGGGTTCGGCACGGTGCGCGCGCTCCAGCGAAGTGTCGGCAACGCAGCCGTGTCCCAGGTGGTCGGGCGGCCGCGAAACGTCGTTCAACGGGCCCTCATCGAGCCGACGGGCAATGTCAAGTACCCGACGGTGAAACTGGACGAAGCGGACAAGAAGAAGTCCCGGGAAGCGATCCTGTACATCAAAGGCTCGGATGTGTACAAAATGTACACAAAAGAAGCCACGGCGAACGCGGTCCTCTCGGAGATGGCGAAGGCGGCTGGGCACGGCGTCCCCGTGCCCCCGTGGAAGTCGTACAAAGCCAACTACACCGACGACAACAATGGGTCCAAGCAGGTGACCGTCATCCACTCGCGGCGGGTCGAAGGCACGTTCTTCCAGCTCAGCAAGCACGGTGGTGCGAAGACCTTCATCAACGCCGTCAACGGGATGTCCGACGTGACCCGGATGCGGCGGATCAGGCACCAGCTTGCGGCGGCCAAGGATGCGGGCATCTCCGACCCCCAGGGCATGATCTCCAACGATCCCCAGGAGGGCGTGATGTTCTTTCTGGACATCCACACGGGCGGTACCGCCAGCGGGATCGACGATCTGATCAGGGCGGTGGACGAGAGGATCAAGGCCTTCACTCCTTGAGTCGGTCTACCGCAGCGTGTCCCACTGTCCGCTGAGCGCGATCTCACGCAACTGCTCCATCTCACAGCGGGAGCGTCGCGGGTGGCGTCCTTGTTCTGGTCGCCGGTGTTGAAGGCGCTGATCACCACACGGAAGCCGGCGGGGCCGGGGCGCAGCGTGTTCCACGGTTCACATCACCACGTCGGGACCGGCCTTCTCGCCGGGCTCCTGCCGGGTGACGAGACGCGTGCCGTCGGGCAGGATCTCCCCGCCGGCGTACAACTGCCCGGCGCCGTCGGCCATGCCGTACTGGACGTTGATCTGGACGAGGTTGCGGGCCCGCCCGTCGTCCACGACGACGTACGCGTACTCCGACTCCTGCCCGCCGTGCGCGACGACGTCCAGCTTCTCGGGGAGCAGCGCGGCGAGCGTGTCGCCGCCCGACTTCCCGGAGACCTCGGGCCGCTCGGTGCGGGGCGCGGCCGACCGCGACGGCTTCGGGCTGTTGGGCGTGGTCGCTGGTGTGCAGTAGCCCTGGAACGTGCGCGATGTGAATGGTGCGCATGCGCGTCGCCTGCCGCCTACGACAGCCACCCTCGCCACACCAGCCCCCGCCTGGCCACCGCCTGCGACGCCCGCCGCCGCGCTGCCCTCCGCGTCCCGGCCTGCGTCTGCCGCGCCTGCGACGGGAGCTGGGGCTTCGGCGAGGCGCGGGAGCCGGGTGGCGGCACACGCATGTGGGCGACCCTGCCGAGGGTGAGTGCGGCGGCGTACGGGGCGCCTTGACGGCGTGGGTCACGGCGGCGCGTCATCCGGTGATCTCTCGTCGTACGCGGTACGGGTGAACGGGCCCACTGATCGGTTCGGGGCGGGCGGCGGGTCTTCTACGTTCTGTGAGTGGACCCCAGGGCCGGAACGAGGGCCCTGTGGACGGGACCGGCGAAAGGCTCACCTGATGTCGGGGTTGGGGAGCGCGGTGGCGCGGATGGTGTCCTTCGGGCCGTCCGTCGGTTGCTGCGCGCTGGCGGTCTCGCTGGCGCTGCGCGCGCGGTGCACGAGCGGACGGGTGCGGACGCGTCTGCTGTTGTTGGGAGGTTCGGCGGTGGCCGGCGGCGTCTACCGGGTGGTGGCGGACGTGCTCTACGTAAACCCACCGGAGGCGGGGCGGGGCGGGCGATCGCTGCTGGAGTCGGTGGTGGCGGTCGGAGCGACGCTGGCGGTCGGCCTGGGGGCGGCCGGTCTGGTGGTCGCGGCCGATGCCGGTACCGGCCGGCCCGTGCTGCTGCGGCGAGTGCTCGACGGGTTCGTCGCGGCGGGGGCCCTGTTCATGGCGGGATGGGTCCTGCTGAGCGGGACCGGTGGCGGCTGGCGGCTGGGGGAGGGGATGGTGGGAGTCCTGTGGGCCGCCGAGCTGGTGTTCCTCAGCTTTCTGCTGGCCCTGTGCCGTCTCGTGCGCAGCGACCGGAGAGCCACCTTGTGGGCGGGGATCGTCGGACTGTCCCTCATGCTGGTCGGCGACACCCTGCGGCTGTGGACGGTCGGTCCGCACGTCCCAGGAGTGATGGCTGGACAGATGGCCGACGTCTACAGGGCCGCGGGCCTCGTGGTGCTGGCCACCGGCCCGTGGCTGCCCGGCGGGGCGAGCGTCCTCGGCATGGCGAGGCCGACGTTGCGATGGGGGATGGAGGGGGCGGCGGCGTTCGTTCCCCTGACGGTCTGCACGGTCACGGCGCTGGGACACGTGCTGGCTCCCGCTGCCCGTGATCCGGTCCCGCTGCTGGTCGGTGGGACGGTGCTGCTGAGTCTCTGGGTACGCCAGAAGTTCCTGCCGAGCGGGAACATCGGACGGGGCGACTGAGCCGTGTGCGGCTGTGCTCCCTGCCGCCGCCGCAGCAGGGAGCACAGCCGCACAGCCGCACGACCGGTGACCGGCCGAAGCTACGGCAGCGCGTCCACGTGCGGTCCCACCGCGTTCGACCACGCGTTGCCCGCCGTCGCGTCCCAGTTCGTGGACCACGTCATGGCGCCCCGCAGGGACGGGTACGTCCTCGACGGCTTGAAGGAGCCGCAGTTCGTGCCCTTGGTCAGGCAGTCCAGGGCGGCGTTGACCACCGACGGGGAGACGTAGCCGCCGCCGGCCGCGCGGGTGGAGGCCGGGAGGCCGAGGCCGACCTGGGACGGGTCGAGGCCGTTCTCCAGCTGGATGCAGGCCAGGGCGGTGAGGAAGTCGACCGTGCCCTGGGAGTACACCTTGCCGTCGCAGCCCAGCATCGAACCGCTGTTGTAGTACTGCATGTTGACGACCGTGAGGATGTCCTTCACGTTCAGCGCGGTCCGGAAGTACGAACCGGACGTCGACTGCATGTCGATGGTCTGCGGCGCCATCGTGAGGATCAGGTCCGGGCCCGCCTTCGCCGACAGGGCGCGCAGGGCCTGCGTCATGTAGGTCGCGTTGAGACCGTTCTCCAGGTCGATGTCGACGCCGTCGAAGCCGTACTCCTGCATGACGGAGTACACCGAGTTCGCGAAGTTGGTGGCGGAGGCCGAGTCGTTCACCGAGACGGTGCCCTTCTCGCCGCCCACCGAGATGATGACCTTCTTCCCCGCGGCCTGCTTGGCCCGCACGTCCGCCTTGAACTGGTCGACCGTGTAGCCGCCCAGCCCGGCCGAGTCGAGGTGGAAGGCCACCGCGCCCGGCGTCGTGGTCGCGTCGGCGAAGGCCACCGCGATGATGTCGTAGGCGGACGGCACGTCGGAGATCCTCTGGACCGTCGCCCCGTTGTTGAAGTTCTGCCAGTACCCGGTCACCGCGTGCTCGGGTAGGTCGCCGCCGTCGCCCCGCTCCGTCGTCCGGGCCGTCACCGCCGCCGACTTCACCGACTCGCCGGCCGCGTTCGTCGCCGTGACCTGGAAGGAGTACGACGTCGAGGCCGCGAGGCCGGTCACCGTGGCCGACGTGCCGGTCACCGCGGTCACCTTCGTGCCGTCGCGGTAGACGTGGTAGCCGGTGGCGCCCGACACCGCGTTCCAGGCGAGCGACGCCGAGGAGGACGTCGTACCGGACACCTTCAGGCCGGCCGGGGCGGCCGGGATCGTGGGCTCCGGTTCGCCGTCGCCGCCGCCCCCGTCGGGGCCGAACACGGACAGGTCGTCGACGTAGTAGGCCGACTGCCCGTACCAGCCGTGCGTGTACACCGTCACCGAGGACGTCGAGGAGCCGGTGGTGAAACTCGTCGACAGCTGCTTCCAGGAGGCCGAGTCCGGGGTCCAGGCCGACACGTCCGTCGTGCCCGTGCCCGTCACGCCCAGGTAGGAGTAGCCGCCCTGGACCCACGCGCTCAGCGTGTAGGTCGAGTTGGGCTTCACCTTGACCGTCTGGGAGCACCGGGCGTTGTCCTGCCCGTTCGGCGTCGCCTTGAGCGCGGCGGAGCCGCCGTGCACCGGGGAGGAGACAGTCGTGCCGCTGCTCGCGGAGCAGGTCCAGTTGCTCAGGCCGGACTCGAAGCCGGCGTTCTTCGCGTTGTTGACGTCCGCGGCGGACGCCTGGCCGACGGCCGTGACGGTGAGGGCCAGGGCGGCGGTGACGGCACCCGACCAGGTGCCGAGCCGGCGCCTGCGCCGTCTGCGTACGGGGTCCACTGGGGCCTCCGGTGGGGAGTGGGGAGGGATGGGGACGGTGGCCACCGCTGAGATACAAGGTGGTCCAGACCAATTGAGGGTGTCAAGAGGAAGGTTCGGACCAAGTTCCCCGCCCGGCCGTGGAATTGGTGCGGGCCGGAGGCGGCCCCGCGGGGCGCGGGGGCGGCCCGGTGTGGCGCGGGGGTGGCCCTGCGGGGCGCGGGGGCGGCCCGGTGTGGCGCGGGGGCGGCCCCGCGGGGCGCGGGGGCGGCCGGGAAATGCTCGGCCTGCCCCGTTTTGGCGCACTTGTGCCCCACGAGTTGTCCCAGAGCTACAGAAACGCTGTTCTCCGGCCACAGACGCGTGGATACAGTGCTCAGGTAGTCACGCAGTGAAGTCATCCGGGTGGGCCGGAGTAACGCCGGCAGACCGACGGGCATGGGGAGACGGGGAGCCGCGCGTGCCAACTGCCATTGCCGTGACCAGTGCCGACCTGGCACTGCCGCCACAGGACGAACGGACGCTGCCCGCTGTCGTGCTCCAGGACGTCGACGGGCGCCCCCTGGAGCGGGTGCTGGCCGAGCTGCAGTCGCTGGTCGACCAGCACGGGCACGTCATCGTGGTGTGCTCACAGGCCGCCTCCCCGGCAGTGGAACGCCGGCTGCGCACCGTCCGTTCCCTCCTGGAGACCGACCGGATCGCGCTGTTCCGGCCGTCCCTGCCCCCGCTCGGCCTCGCCGTGCTCGCCCGCCAGTTACGGCAGCTGGCCTCCTGCGACCTCAGCCCCGGCGTCCTCGCCTCGGCGGGCCGGCTGCTCACCCACTACATCCACTCCGGAGCGCTGCTCGGTTCCGTCGCCCGGCTCGACCACGTTCCCGTGGGCCTGAAGTCGCACGCCAAGTCCTGGGTGCCGGGGAGCCAGTTCGGCGTCGTGGCCCACCCGGTGCCGCAGCTGGTGAGGATCGGGCCCGAAGCGGCCCTCGACGGCCCGGAGTTCGGCACCTGGCTGCTGGTCGCCAAGGGCCAGTTGCCGTCCGACTGGGTGACCGGCACCCTCGCCCCCTCCTGGCGCGTGCAGGGACTGCGCGAGACGCCGCTGCCCGCCGAGTCGGCGGGCTGGTGGGGGACCGGGAGACTGACCGAGTTCTGCGCCTACCTGCCCGACCTGTCGGTCCTCTACCAACTGGTCACGTCGGTGCGGCAGAGCAGATGCCACTGGTGCGGCATCGACGTCATCGGCGACCGCTGTGTGTTCTGCTCCGCGACGCCCCCGGTCGACGCCCGCCCCGACCCCGTCCCCGGCCACCGCCGGGACCCCGCTCCCAGCCACCGCCGCGACCCCGCACTCGGTCATCGCCGTGAGAGACGAGCCCTCCCAGGGTAGGTCCGTACCGCGCCGCCCGTATCGCACAGTCCGCCCGACTCCCGTCCCGGTCCGACCGATTCCCCAATGAGGTTGCACGGCACATGAACTCCCGTCAGCGCCGCGGCATCATCCTGCTGATCCTGTCGGTCCTGTGCGCCCTCGGCGCCTTCGCCGGCGTGCTGGCCGTCATCGACGACGTGCAGTCCAAGGTCGGCCCCGAGGTCACCGCGTACCGGCTCAGAACCGACGTGCAGCCCTACACGCCCCTCGGCGCCGGGCAGTTCGAGAAGGTCGAGATGCCCGAGCGCTGGCTGTCGAAGAACGCCGTCACCGACCTCGACGAGGTCCGCGGCAAGATCGCCGTGACGACGCTGAAGAAGGGCTCGTTGCTGCAGAGCGACATGGTCGTCGACCAGCCCGCCCTGCAGCCCGGGCAGCAGGAGGTCGCCATCATGATCGACGCGGCGACCGGTGTGGCCGGCAAGATCACGCCGGGTTCCACCGTCAACGTGTACGCCACCTTCGAGGGAGAGCGTGAGGGTGACCCCGCCCAGTCCAAGATCATCGTGTCCCACGCGAAAGTCATCGACGTCGGCGACCTCACCTCCCTGAAGCCCGACGAGAACAGCCGCGACCGGGAACCCACCGACGCCGTCCCCATCACCTTCGCACTGTCCACCATCGACGCCCAGCGCATCACCTACGCCGAGTCGTTCGCCCAGCGGGTCCGGCTCGCGCTGGTGGCGCCCGGCAGCGACACCACGGTCCCGGACAAGGACCGGACGTACGAACTCGCGAAGGACAAGTGAGAGCCCGTATGCCCACGAGGATCCTCCCGGCAGTCGGCGACGCGGACGCCGTACGGTCCATCACGACCCTGCTCAGCCAGCTCCCGGACGCCGAACCGGTGGCCCCGGTCGTCGA
The DNA here is from genome assembly GCF_019049165.1 of Streptomyces sp. AC627_RSS907. Lineage (NCBI taxonomy): Bacteria > Bacillati > Actinomycetota > Actinomycetes > Kitasatosporales > Streptomycetaceae > Streptomyces > Streptomyces sp. AC627_RSS907. The sequence goes on along the minus strand of NZ_JAGMUE010000030.1, from coordinate 143,924 downwards.
CTCCACCCAGCTCGTCGACACCCTCGCCCGCCTCGCCGCCGAGTCGGTCGACGAACTGCCCGAGGTCGTCGTCGTCCACGAGCGCATCGGCCCCGTACCCGCCCTGGAGCTGATCCGCGAGGTCGCCCTCCGCTTCCCGGCCGTCGGCGTCATCCTCGTCACCTCCGACCCCGCCCCCGGCCTCTTCCAGGCCGCCATGGACTACGGCGCCCGCGGCCTGGTCGGCCTGCCGCTCGGCTACGAGGAACTGGCCAGCCGGGTCCAGGCGGTGGCCCAGTGGTCGGTGGGCGTACGCCGGCACCTCGGCAGCGCCGGCGACGTGTTCACCGGCGCCGGCGGCACCGTGGTGACGGTCAGCGGCGCGAAGGGCGGCGTGGGCACGACGCTGACCGCCATCCACCTGGCACTGGCGGCGCAGGCGTCGGGCCGCCCCACGGCACTGGTCGACATGGACCTCCAGGCCGGCGACGTGGCCTCCTTCCTGGACGTCCAGTTCCGCCGCTCCGTGGCCGACCTGGCCGCCATCACCGACATCTCCCCGCGCGTCCTCGCCGACGCCGTCTTCCGCCACGACAGCGGCCTCTCCCTGCTGCTCGCCCCCGGCGAGGGCGAACGCGGCGAGGAGGTCACCGACCGCGCCGCACGCCAGATCGTCAGCGCCCTGCGCTCCCGCTACGAGGTCGTCGTCATCGACTGCGGTGCCCAGCTCGGCGGGGCCGGCGCGGCGGCCGTGGAGATGGCCGACACGGCACTGCTGGTCACCACCCCCGACGTGGTCGCCGTACGGGGTGCCAAGCGGGCGGTGCGGATGTGGGACCGGCTGCAGATCCGCAAGGCGGAGGAGACGACGGTGGTGGTCAACCGGCACACCCGGGGCACGGAGATCCAGCCCCCGCTGATCCGGAAGATCACCGGCACGCTGCTCGCGGGCACGGCCGTCCCCGCCAACTTCAAGGAGCTCCAGGGGGCCGTGGACTCCGGCCGCCTCCACGAACTGGACGGCAGGAGCACGGTGAAACAGGCCCTGTGGGCCCTCGCCGGCGAACTGGGCCTGGCCAGGGCACCCGAGACCGACCGCAAGGGCGGCCGGCTCCGCGGCGACCGCGGGTCGGTGAGCTTCCGCCGCCGGAAGGACGGCGCGGGATGAGCGCCTTACGCGGCCGGGGACGGGGAAGGGGCCGACGGCCGGGTCGGCACCTGGGCCGGGGGTCCGGTCGGTGCCAGGGCCAGGGGCCCGGTCGGTGCCTGGGCCAGGGTTCCGGCCAGGCCCTCGGCCGCAGCCTCAGCCGCGCCCTGGGCCGGGACTCCAGCCGGGCCCCGGGCCGGGGCTCCAGCCGGGCCCTGGGCCGGGCGCCCGACCGGGATCGTGGTCAGGTCACCATCGAGTTCCTCGGCATGACCCCGACGATCATCGTCACGCTGGTGGTGCTGTGGCAACTGGTCCTCGTGGGATACACGTACACGCTCGCGGGTAATGCTGCCGACGAGGCGGTACGGGCGGCGACGGCGGCCTCCCCGGGCGCACGGCAGGGCGCCTGCCAGGACGCGGGCCGGGACAAGCTGCCGGACGCGTGGGAGGGGGGCGCCGGCGTGGACTGCGGCACCGCGGGCGGCTACGTCACCGCCGACGTGCGGATCGACGTACCCATCCTCTTCCCGGGCATGGTCAGCTTCCCGTTCACCGTGCACGGCCACGCGGGAGCCGTCGAGGAGGAGGACGACTGACATGCCGTACTCCGTGCGCGCCCGCGCGAGGGACCGGGGCCAGGTGGCCGTCGAGTACCTCGGGTTCCTGCCGGTCCTGGTCATCGTCGCCATGGCCGCCGTCCAGCTCGGCCTCATCGCGTACACCGCCCAGCAGGCCGGCACCGCCGCCCGCGCCGGTGCCCGCGGGGCCTCGCTCCAGCGGAGCGCGCAGGAGGCGTGCGTGACGGCGGTCAGCGACTGGCTGGCCGACGGGACCGCCTGCGGGGCCGCCGAAGGGGGCGACGAGGTCACCGTCACCGCCACCGTCGAGATCCCCTCCATCGTCCCCGGCTGGGAGTTCGACCCCGCCCGGAAGACCGCCACGATGCCCCTCGACCACCGGGCGGGGGAGTGACGTCGTGAACGAGGAGCAAGGAGCACCGGACGCATGAGCCTGCGCGCACGCATCCACACTCCCGAGGAGCACGGCAGCCGGGGCGAGGACGGACACCTCGTCGCCTCCTACCGGGCCAAGCTCCTGGAGGAGATCGACCTGGCGGAGATGAGCTCGCTGGCGACGGCCGAGCGCCGCGCCCGCCTGGAACGGGTCCTCGGGCACATCATCAGCCGTGAGGGCCCGGTCCTGTCGACGGTCGAGCGCTCCCAGCTGATCCGCCGGGTCGTGGACGAGGCCCTCGGCCTCGGCATCCTGGAACCTCTGCTGGAGGACGCCTCGATCACGGAGATCATGGTCAACGGCCCCGACGCCATCTTCGTCGAGCGCGGCGGCCGCGTGGAACAGCTCCCCCTCCGCTTCGCCTCCAACGACCAGCTGATGCAGACCATCGAGCGCATCGTCTCGACGGTCAACCGCCGCGTGGACGAGTCGAATCCGATGGTCGACGCCCGCCTGCCCTCCGGCGAGCGCGTCAACGTCATCATCCCGCCGCTGTCGCTGACCGGCGCCACGCTCACGATCCGACGCTTCCCGCGCTCCTTCACCCTCCAGGAGCTGATCGGCCTCGGCTCGCTCGACGAGCACATGCTGTACCTGCTGGCCGGACTGGTGCAGGCGCGCTTCAACATCATCGTCTCGGGCGCGACCGGCACCGGAAAGACCACCCTCCTCAACGCCCTCTCCGGCCTGATCCCCGAGACCGAGCGCATCATCACCATCGAGGACTCGGCGGAACTCCAGCTCCAGCAGGCGCACGTCATCCGCCTGGAGTCGCGCCCGCCGAACGTCGAGGGCCAGGGCAGGGTGACGATCCGCGACCTGGTCCGCAACTCGCTGCGCATGCGTCCCGACCGCATCGTCGTCGGTGAGGTCCGCGGCGGCGAGTCCCTGGACATGCTCCAGGCGATGTCGACCGGCCACGACGGCTCCCTGGCGACCGTGCACGCCAACAGCGCGGAGGACGCCCTGATGCGCCTCCAGACCCTTGCCTCCATGTCGGACGTGGAGATCCCCTTCGTCGCCCTGCACGACCAGATCAACAGCTCCGTCGACGTCATCGTCCAGCTCACCCGGTTCGCCGACGGCGCCCGGCGCATCACGGAGATCGCCCTGCTGGCCAGCCACGGCGGCGAGCCGTACCGCCTGGCCACGGTCGCCCGCTTCAACGCCCGGCCGATGTCCGCCGACGGCCGCGTCCACGGCGCCTTCGAGTACCACCCCCTCCCGCGCCGCGCCGCCGACCGCCTCTACATGGCGAGCCAGCCCATCCCGCAGGCCTTCGGTGTGGCCCACACCGCGGACCAGCTCGCCACCCGAGAAGCCAGGTAGGAACCGCCCGATGGAAGCCAGGTAGGAACCGCCCGATGGAACTGGAAACGCTCGTCACGCTCACCACCGGCATCACGCTGCTGACCTGCGCCCTGGCGGTCATGGGCCTGCACTCCTACGCCGCGGGCAAGGCCCAGCGCGAGGCCCTGGTCGACCGCCTGTCCGCCGCCGGTCGGCTCCCCCCCGCCGGCCGCAGGCGCCGCTTCCGCAACCTGGACCGCCGCCTGCGCCGCACCGCGTTCGGCAGGAAACTGGAACTGCGTCTGGCGGCTACGGGCCTGGACGTCACCCCCGGCGAGTTCTTCGCCTGCATGCTCGCCACGGTCGCGGGCCTGTGGCTGATCGGCCAGGCCGCCCTGGCCCCCTTCTTCGGCCCGCTCGCCGGCCTGCTGGGCATCGGCGTGGCGATCCAGTACCTCAACTGGCAACGCCAGAAACGCATCGAGAAGTTCATCAACCAGCTCCCCGAACTCGCCCGCATCCTCGCCAACGCCACTCAGGCCGGCCTCGCCCTGCGCACCGCGGTCGGCATGGCGGCGGAGGAGCTGGAGGCCCCGGCCGGCGAGGAACTCGGCAAGGTGGCCGACCAACTGGCGATCGGCGCCTCGATGGAGGACGCCCTCGGTGAGCTCGCCGACCGCCTCCCCTCCCGCGAACTGGTCGTCCTGGTCACCACCCTCGTCCTCTCCAACCGGGCGGGCGGCCAGGTGGTCAGCGCCCTGCGCAACCTCACGGAGACCCTGGAGGAACGCAAGGAGACCCGACGCGAGGTCCGCACCCAGCTCTCCCAGGTCAGCATGACGTCGTACGCCGTCCCCGTCCTGGGTGTCGGCTCGTTGTTCCTGATGAACGGGGTGAAGGACGGCGCCCTGGAACGCATGACGGGCTCCCCGGCCGGCCAGGCCGCGGTGATCATCGCCTTCGCGCTCTACGCCGTCGGTTTCGTCCTCATCCGCCGCCTGTCCCGCATCGACGTCTGAGAGGGGAGCCGACATGGGACTGGGACTGCTCCTCGCCCTGCTCATGGGCCTGAGCGTCTGGGGCGTCTTCGCCGGGATCCGCATGTACCGGGCCGACGCCAGACTCCCCGACGACCTCGCCCTCGCCCTGGAGGTCGGCTCCACCCGCACCGGGGCCGTCGACTCCCTCGTCGACCGCATGGGCATGCGGTACGCGCCCGCCGTACTCCGCCTGATGGGCCCGGCCCTGGTGGCCAGGTACCGCCGCCGGATCGACCTGGCCGGCAACCCCGGCGGCCTGACCATCGACCGCTACGCCGCCCGCCGCGCGGTCTACGGCTTCCTCGGCGTGCTCGGGTTCCTGGTCTTCCTGCTGCGCGGCCAGTTCCTGGTGTCCCTCCTCCTGCTGGCCTTCGGGGCGTTCTGGACGGAGGTCGGCATCTGGTCGGCGATCCGCATCCGCAAGGACGTCATCGAGCGCACGCTCCCCGACTTCCTCGACGTCCTGGCGGTCGTGGTCAGCGCCGGCCTCGGTTTCCGCCAGGCCCTGGACCGCGTCGCGACCCGCTACGAGGGCCCCTGGGCCGACGAACTGCGCATCACGCTCCGTCAGATGGACCTCGGCATGAGCCGCCGCGAGGCCTTCGCGGAGCTGCGCCGGCGCAACGACTCCGAACAGGTCGCGATGTTCGTGACGGCACTCCAGCAGGGCGAGGAACTGGGCGCCCCCATCGTCGACACCCTGGTCTCCCTGGCCAAGGACATGCGCCGCACGGACTCCCAGAACGCCCGCCGCAAGGCCGCGCGCGCGGTGCCCAAGGCCACGATGATGATCACGACCTTCATGGTCCCGGCCACGATGATCCTCCTCGGCGCCGGTCTGATCCTGGGCTCGGGGACCGACTTCGGCACGATCACGGGCGAGTAGGGGAGGAGAGCGACATGTCCGTCACACAGCCGGGGGAGGGCGGAGGAGTAAACGGTCAGAGTGCGAACGCACACGAAGTGATGCCGTCAACAACCAGCGGTCCACAGCGCAGTCGGACCACTTTCACGCAATACCTTTCGCACTTGCAATCTGTTGTGGGACAGTCGGTGTCTGGTACTCCGGACAGGTCGATGCCCCAACCGAGCGCAGGGAGGTGGAGATCGTGGACGACGTGACGTCACGCACGGCCAACCAGCGGATCGCCGCCCCCCACCTCCGAGGCCACCACCACGTGGCTGGTCCCTCGGACGCGAGGGCCTTCCCGCCGCACGTTCCGCAGGAGGAACGCGGCATCGTCCACCCTGGAGGGGAACACCATGACCAACTGGCTGCACACCACCGCCGCTCACCTGCAGACCCGCATCGCCACCCGCGACGACAAGGGCCAGACGGCCGTGGAGTACCTGGGGATCATCGCGGTGGTGGTGGCGATCGTGCTGGCGATCACCGGGACGGACATCGGGCAGACGATCTACAACGCGATCACGGACAAGATCACCGAGGTCACCGGCATCTGACGGATCTCCGGGCAAACGGCGACGCAGGACAGGCTTTCCCCATCTACATCACGGTGGTGGGGGGCCTGCTCTTCCTCGCGCTCGCGTACTTCGCGGTCGGCCAGGCGGCGGCGACTCGCAGTGAGGCTCAGACAGCGGCGGACGCGGCGGCGCTCGCAGCGGCCCTGGAGACCCGGGACCGCCTTGCGGACCAGTGGGTCGCGAAGGTCCTGGAGCCGGAGTCGTGGCAGGACATCTTCGAGGGAAAGGCGCCGGTGCCGAGTGCCTGCTGGCGTGCCCACGAGCTGGCGGCACGCAATGACGCGAGCGTGGATTGCGAACCCGACGGGCTCCTGAGCTACACAGTCGTCGCCGAGACCAACGACACCGTCGGGGACACCATCGTGCCGGGCACCGAGGACCAGAAGGCGACGGAGACCGCGACCGCCGTCATCGAAGCGCGCTGCTCGTTCAAGCCGCCCGCCGAGGAGGCCCCTGACGAGTCCCCTGAGGAGGCCGACGAGGAGGTGCTGCCCACGCTGTCCTGCGAGGGCGAGGACTGGGAACTGAGTCCGGACCACCTCTCGGACCTACCGAAACCCGAAGACCTGTTTGACGTCCACCTGGCGGACTGACAAGCGAACGATGAGGACGAGGAAGCGAAGTCATGAGCATTCGGCGCACAACAAAGCCCCGCGGGGGATTGGTTGCATGGCCCGTTGCGATCGTGCTGGCCTTCGGCCTGGTGGGGTGTGGTGGAGGAGGAGAAAGCGACGACAAGCCGGAGACCTCGACGACCTCGACCAAGAGCAGCCAGTCCAAGCCGGATACTCAGGAAGGGAAGCCGGAGGGCACTCTGGCGGAGCTCAGGGGCCCCAGCGGCCTGTTCCTCGCAGTCACCGAAGCGCAGCGTGACGCGGGAGGCTTCGTAACGGTGAGTGGAGACCTGAAGAACGACGGGGACAAGCCGGTCAACGTTCCCGCCCAACTCAGCGGGAACGAGACCGAGATCATCCGTAACGGCAAGTCGCTCGGCGGCGCCACCTTGGTGGATTCCAAGGGCAAGAAGCGTTACTACGTGTTGCGCGACACAGAGGGCCGTCCGCTCACGACAACGAAGTTCCCTCCGCTGAAGGCAGGCGAGACCCTGCCCGTCTTCATGCAGTTCCCCGCGCCCCCCGCCGACGCGGCCGAGGTGACGCTCCAGCTGCCCATGTTCACGACCGGCACCATCGAGATCTCGGGGTGAGGCCCACGATGACCTCAGCCCCGCGCCTGGCAGCCACGGTCACCCTCCTGCTCGCCACGTCCGTCTATGGCACCACCACGGCCCACGCCGACGACGATCCCAACGACCCCCCGGGCACCGAGCCCGCCGCCTCCGCCCCCGTGGAGGTGGACCCCAACGACCCGGACCTCAAGCTTCCGGACGGTGCCACGCTCGCCCGGGCCAAGGTGCTGGACATCAAGTCGGTCGTGGAGGAGCAGAGCGGTGACGAACGCCGCGAGGACACCAACACGAGCGTGACCCTCGCCTTGCAGGCCGAGGTGCTGTTCGACAAGAACAGCTCGCGGCTCGGCGCCGAGGCGAAGTCCCGTATCTCGGGAATCGCCGAGGAGATCAAGGCCCAGAACGCCACCCGGATCCGCGTCTTCGGCTTCACCGACAACCTCGGTTCCTCCGCCCACGGCGAAGCGCTGTCCAAGCAGCGCGCCAACGCCGTGCACAACGTCCTGGCCCAGAACCTGAACGACGCCGGCATCACCTACGAGGTCCGCGGTTACGGCGAGGATTACCCCATCGCCGACAACTCGTCGGAGGCCGGCCGCAGGAAGAACCGCAGGGTCGAGATCTCCTTCCCCCGCACGGGTGGCTGACCGGAGAACGCGAGACCGACGTCTCCGGGCGCGGGGCGACCCCGTGCCCCCGGGCCAGGGACGGGCGCGGTCGGGGTCGTGTGAACGAAGACCCTGAACTCCTGTTCCCCGGGGTGACGCCTGCGGGTCGGGCTTCGCCGGCGGAGTCGGTCGGGAAGGCTGGCCGACGAGAACCGGGGCGAGGCGGCACGGTCGGGAGAGGAAGAGCGTCATGGCAACGAAGGCACCGGCGCCGAGGGCGCGACGAGCACGCGCGAGCCTCGTGCTCGCGGTACTGCTGACGACGCCGGCGGCAGCCGGGTGCGCCGGCGGCCCGGACGAACCCCGCTCCTCCGTCGACTCCACCGCGCTCACACGCCCGCAGGCGGCGGCTGCGGACGGGACGGACATCGGCGCCTGCGCGGACGGGGACTGCGAGGTCCTGGTGTCCGAGCCGGTCACGGTCCGGTTCCGTGGCCCCTCCGGCGCGGTGGCGACGCTGCACCTGACCGAGGTGGGGCCGGACGAGGTCGCCTACACGGTGAAGTCGGGCAGTGACCAGTACAAGGGCAGCGCCCGTGGTTCGGGGGCGGGGTGCGTCACCGTTCTCCGCGGCACCGGCAGCGGCAACTCCTGCGGCGTTCTCGGCGGCGGCGTCAGGCCCAGCCCCCGGCCCGATGCCGTGGTGATCCGGGCAGCACCCGGCGAGGACGGTACGGCCCTCCTCCACATCGTCTCCGGCTGACGCACCGGGGGCCATGAGCGGAGTCAGCCCCCCACGACCTCCACCTCCACCCGTATCCCCACCCGCACTCCCCACCCGGCCATCGCCCCGGCCTCGGCCTCCAGCACATGGCGGGCACGGATCCGGGGCAGCCCCAGCCTCCCCGGCCGCATGGTGCGCACCGCGACGACGGAGAGCCGCCGGTCGAGGTAGGCCACGTCGATGGGCATCCGCATCCGAAAGGTGTGCACGCTGTTGGCGGGCGACAGGAGCATCGCCCCGTCGACGGAGTCCCGACCCAGCAAGCCCTTGGCCCGTGCGCGGTACGAGCCGGCGATCTCCAGCGGAACACGGACGCCCGCGCCACCGGTCTCCCCTCCCACAACCAGCGTCCCCGCCCCGTCCCGCCAACGCCGCCGCCCCATGTTGACGCCCCTCCCCACAGTCCGGTGTCCCGCCGAACGTATCCGTCCTGGAGCAGATCCGACACGGCCGCCGAGGCCCAGCGGGACGCCCCTCCTCCAGACCGGGCCGTCCATCGCTGACCGCCGGCACCAGCCCAAATGCGGTTGTCCGGCGACCGCGTCAAAGGTAGGAAGGCCCCATGACCGGACTCGGTGTCGTGTGCACGGGCCACCGGACAGCCGGTGACGAGCCGGTCGTCGAGGGCTTCGGCGGTTCGCCGCCGTGGAGGTCCGGCCCCTGGTGGCCCAGGCCGCCCGCCCCCGTCCGAGATGAACATTGACCCTCCCTTGATCGGATCCGTCCCCATGGCACAGCCCCGTCCCCACCCCCGTTCCTTCGACGACCTCGTGGCCGAAGGCGCCTCCGTTCCCACCGAGGGGTGGGACTTCTCCTGGTTCGAGGGGCGGGCCAGTGAGGCGCGGCCGTCCTGGGGGTACGCGCGGTCCATGGCGGGGCGGCTGGCCGACGCGACCGCCGTGCTGGACGTGCAGACCGGGGGAGGGGAGGTGCTGGACTTCGCCCTGCGAGTCGAGGGCGAGGGCGGCACCCGACGGCCCCGGCTCGTCGTCGCCACCGAGGGCTGGGCGCCCAACGTGGCCAAGGCCACCGAACTGCTCCGCCCGCGCGGCGTCCCCGTGGTCGCCTCACCCGACGACGCGCCCCTTCCCTTCGCGGACGGCGCCTTCGACCTGGTCGTGAGCCGGCACCCGGTGGAACCGCACTGGGCCGAGATCACCCGCGTGCTCGCGCCCGGCGGCACGTACTTCGCGCAGCACGTCGGCCCCGGAAGCGTCTTCGAGCTCGTCGAGTACTTCCTCGGGCCCCAGCCGGAGGAGATCCGCAACCACCGTCACCCCGACCGCGAGCGCGCGGAAGCCGAGGCGGCCGGCCTGGAGGTCGTGGACCTGCGGGCGGAGCGGTTGCGGATGGAGTTCCACGACATCGGGGCCGTCGTCCACTTCCTGCGCAAGGTCGTGTGGATGGTCCCGGGGTTCACCGTCGAGGAGTACCGGCCCCGCCTGCGCGAGCTGCACGACCGCATCGAGGCCGACGGCCCCTTCGTCGCCCACAGCACGCGTCACCTCTTCGACGCCCGCAAACCACGCCGGTAGGCCCGCGGCACACGCCCGCCACCACGCCGTCCACCAGCGGTGAACGCCGGCACGACCGGGTCGGCGGCCCAGCTGCCGGTGCGGGCGACGGGTGCGCCCCGACCGGCCACAGGGCGTTCCGTACGTCCCTGCGGGTGGCGCCGTCGGCCCGCAAGTCCCACCGACAGCTCGGTCGAGGACAGCACCTGGGCGTGGGCTCCGGGCGTCGCGGCGGCCACGTCGGCGGCCGGCGTGCCCGTTCGGGTGGAGATGGCCAGGAACCGTCGTCGGAGTCTTCGCGCACGGGCCGCGCCCCAGGTGATCCGCACCGTCTTCCTCAGGGGGCCATGTCGGGGGAGTAGGAGGAGAGGTCTTGGCCCGGTGGGTGTCGCGGCGGCGGATCTTCGGTGCGTAAGGGGCATACCTTCGCAAAGGTTCGCCTGCCCGGAGAGACGGTCCGGAATCACCCCGTGATCCTCACGGCATGTCCACATCGTTATCCATCGTTGTCCGGCCCGGGACGAATCCGTGGCACGTGAGCGCGTAAGTTCGGGGCCAGGTAATTCGCGTGAGCAAAGTTGCGCGTGTGGCACCGTGCAGTGGAGGGGGCTGCGCGGTGCCCGGTCAAGCGGGCGTTCGCCGGTGGTGTCACCCGGTGGTGGGAATCTGGGGGTCGGCCGGGTTCAGGCCATGATCCAGGGCGGAATGAGGGCTTCCAGGGGCGTCCGGGCGTCGCCGGACGGTTTCGGAGAGTAGTTGTTGCGCGCCGATGCACGCACCATCCCTTACGAAGGGTTATGGTGGAAACCCCCCCTCGGGCCGGTCCGTCTCCCCCCCACGGACCGGCCCGTTTTTCTGCCCGCCCCCGGCAGCCCGCCTCCGACCGCCCTCGGGCCGTCCCACGGCCGCCCCTCGCGCGGGCGCGCACCGCCGCCCCCAAGGGGCGCCCGTAACGAGGTGTTCACCGGTGTGTCGTCCCGGGGCATGGCATGGCGGAGGTCGTGGGAGGGCATAAAGCAAGCAGGTCGACGCCCGAACCACGGGTGTCGTATCTCAGCGGACGGCGCGGAGCCGTCCGCCCGGGAGGCCCTTTGCACCAGCCCGACCGTGCGGTCACGGCACGGAAGACGCGGCGGAGGGCCGGTTCGCGGCCCTCGCCGGTGCAGGGCGGCCGCCGACCGGTCGGCTCGCTCCCGCGCTCCCGGCCCAGCGTCCACTCCGTCGCTCCCCGACCTCTTCCGAGGGGGTACGTCCTTCCGTGGTGACCAGCACAAAGCGCCACAAGCCAGATCGGCGCACCTACGTACTCGACACCAGCGTCCTGCTGGCCGACCCGAACGCCCTGAACCGCTTCGACGAGCACGAGGTCGTGCTCCCGATCGTCGTGGTGACGGAGCTGGAGGCCAAGCGGCACCATCCCGAACTCGGCTACTTCGCCCGGCAGGCCCTGCGCCTGCTCGACGAGTTCCGGGTGCGGCACGGTCGCCTGGACGCCCCCATTCCGATCGGGGGACTCGGCGGCACCGTGCGTGTCGAGCTCAACCACTCGGACCCCAGCGTGCTGCCCACCGGCTACCGCCTGGGGGACAACGACTCCCGCATCCTCGCGGTCGCCCGCAACCTGCAGGCGGAGGGGTTCGACGTCACCGTCGTCTCGAAGGACCTGCCGCTCAGGATCAAGGCGTCCTCCGTCGGCCTGCTCGCCGAGGAGTACCGCGCCGAGCTGGCCATCACGGACGCCTCCGGCTGGACCGGGATGTCCGAACTGACCCTGCCCGGGGAGCAGGTGGACATCCTCTTCGAGGAGGGGCACGTCCACGTCCCGGAGGCCGCCGACCTGCCCGTGCACACCGGGCTGACCATCCAGTCGGAGCGCGGCAGGGCCCTCGGCCGGGTCATGGCCGACGGCAGCGTCCGCCTGGTCCGCGGCGACCGGGAGGCGTTCGGCATCAAGGGCCGCAGCGCCGAGCAGCGGATCGCGCTCGACCTGCTGCTCGACCCGGACGTCGGCATCGTGTCGATGGGCGGCCGGGCCGGCACGGGCAAGTCGGCGCTGGCGCTGTGCGCGGGGCTGGAGGCGGTGCTGGAGCGCCGGCAGCACCAGAAGGTGATGGTCTTCCGTCCGCTGTACGCGGTGGGCGGGCAGGAGCTCGGCTATCTGCCCGGCTCCGAGGCGGAGAAGATGAGCCCCTGGGCCCAGGCGGTCTTCGACACGCTGTCGGCGGTCACCAGCCGGGAGGTCATAGAGGAGGTCACCGCCCGCGGGATGCTGGAGGTCCTCCCGCTCACCCACATCCGCGGCCGCTCCCTCCACGACGCGTTCGTGATCGTGGACGAGGCCCAGTCGCTCGAACGCAACGTACTGCTGACCGTGCTGTCCCGGATCGGGGCCAATTCGCGGGTCGTCCTGACCCATGACGTGGCGCAGCGGGACAACCTGCGGGTGGGGCGGTACGACGGTGTCGTCGCCGTCGTCGAGAAGCTGAAGGGCCATCCGCTCTTCGCGCACGTCACTCTGACGCGCTCCGAGAGGTCCCAGATCGCGGCACTCGTGACCGAAATGCTGGAGGACGGCCACATCTGACCCGTCCGAGAACTCCGACCCGACAAGGGCCGGTTACCCGTTGGTCGGCGCCGCCCGAAAAGGCCAAGAGCCTAGCCGGGCGGCGCCTTCGCGCGTGGGGATTTCCGGGAACCGCCTGGGCCAAACGGGATGTGAGCTTTCACACGCGACACGGAATTGCCTCACCCCGCCGAATTGCGGCAGAGTCTCACTCCTGTCAGGCCCCGCATACGACACACCTGTGCCCCCAGCGGTACGGCACCACAGAAACACCAGTTCCAACTCCATAGCAGAGTCGTATGCCGCCCGAGCACCACGCGGCGCTCCCCCTCAGGGGAGTTGTCCACCGGGCCCGTGCCTCCCGTGACCCGTAGTTGGGGAGGCCAGTGCCAGGGGCACGATTGCGTCCGCGAGGGTCACCGAAGCGGGCGATGCTGGAAGGAAACCGTGTGAGCCGGATCTCGGTCCGGGGATTCGCAGTGGCCTCGGCCACGGCGGTCACCGCAGTCGGAAGCGTCGTCGGCGTTGCCTCGGGCAGCACCGCGCAGAACAACGACGCGGAGGCGACGGCAGCAGGCACGACGCTGCTCGCGGACATCCCCATGGGCGAGCAGGCGCAGGTGCAGACCGCGTCCCTGACGCAGCAGGCCGACGCCCAGGCCATCGCCGCGGACGCGAGCGCCAAGAAGGACGCCGAGGAGGCGGCCCGCAAGGCAGCCGCCCAAACCGCCGTGGCCAAGCAGGAGAAGGCCAAGAAGGCGGCCGCGAAGGCAGCCGACGAGGCCAAGGAGCGCGAGCTGGAGAAGAAGGCCAGCCGCGACACCACGCGCGATGCCACCAGCTTCTCCGTCCAGAGCTCCTACAGCATCGGCCAGATCCAGGCGATGGCCCGCCAGATGGTGCCCAGCGGCCAGTGGCAGTGCTTCAGCAACATCGTGGACCACGAGTCCAGCTGGAACTACAAGGCGGTCAACCCCTCCTCCGGCGCCTACGGTCTCTTCCAGGCGCTCCCGGCGGGCAAGTACGCCTCCGCGGGCGCCGACTGGCAGACCAACCCGGCCACCCAGATCAAGTGGGGCCTCAACTACATGGACAGCCGCTACGGCAGCCCGTGCGAGGCCTGGACCTTCTGGCAGGCCAACCACTGGTACTGAGCCCACCCGGCGCGGTCCACAGCTCAACCTCGCGCAGCCCCTCGCCGTCCTTGGGTGAGGGGCTTTCGCGTGCTCGCCATGTACGGTCTGACCGAGCGACTCCAGGGGGAGTGGTGGGGAGAGACGGGGGAAGAGGACGGATCATGTCGCGAGTGCCAGGGTGGCTCGGCCGGCTCGGCGCCGGACTGACCCAGATGAGCAGGCGGTTGGAGCAGCGCCGCGCCGAGGCCCAGCGGGAGGGTGACGACGAGGGACCGCCGTCGCCCCCCGACCACGTACCGCCGCTGGCGGAGCCCGCGTCGCCGGAGCACGCCGGCGCCGCGGACCAGACGTACGTGGTCCCGACGCGCCCCGACCCGGCGCAGGCCGTGCCCTGGGGGATGCGGGTCGCCGCGGAGGCCGGGTGGCGGCTGCTGGTCCTCGCGGGCACCGTGTGGGTGCTGACGCGGATCATCAGCGCCGTACAACTGGTGGTGCTGGCGTTCGTGGCCGCGCTGCTGATCACGGCGCTGCTCCAGCCGAGCGTGGCGTGGCTGCGCCGGCACGGTGTGCCGCGGGGGCCGGCCACGGCCCTGACCGCGATCTTCGGCTTCGTCGTGATGGGCCTGATCGGCTGGTTCGTGACCTGGCAGGTCATGGAGAACATCGACAACCTCTCCGACCAGGTCCAGGACGGCATCGACGAGCTGCGCAACTGGCTGCTGAACAGCCCCTTCCATGTCACCGACAAGCAGATCAACGAGATCGCCAAGAACCTGCGCGAGGCGGTCGGCGCCAACACCGACCAGATAACGTCGGCCGGCCTGGAGGGCGTCACGGTCGTCGTCGAGGCGCTCACCGGCATCCTGCTGGCCGCCTTCTCGACGCTCTTCCTGCTCTACGACGGCAAGCGCATCTGGCAGTGGACGCTGAAGCTCGTGCCCGCGGCGGCGCGGCCCGGGGTGGCCGGTGCCGGCCCGCGCGCGTGGCGGACGCTGACGGCGTACGTGCGCGGCACGGTGATAGTGGCGCTGATCGACGCCATCTTCATCGGCCTCGGCATCTACTTCCTGGACGTGCCGATGGCCGTCCCGCTGGCCGTGTTCATCTTCCTGTTCGCCTTCATCCCGCTGGTCGGCGCGGTGGTGTCCGGCGCGCTCGCGGTCGTGGTGGCGCTGGTCACGCAGGGCATGTTCGCGGCGGTCATGACGCTCGCCGTGGTGCTGGTGGTGCAGCAGATCGAGGGCCACATCCTGCAGCCCTTCATCCTGGGGCGCGCGGTGCGCGTCCATCCCCTGGCGGTGGTGCTGTCGGTGGCCGCCGGTGGACTGGTGGCCGGCATCGGCGGCGCGGTGGTCGCCGTACCGCTGGTGGCGGTGACCAACACCGTCGTGGGCTATCTGCGGGCACACTCCCGCGAGACGGCCGTACGACAGGCCCCGAAGCCGCCGGGCGCGACGGCGACGACGGACGCGTCCCCGGCGGCGGAACCGCCCCCGGGACCTGCCGCGACCGAGCCGCCGTCGGGCACCGGCCCGGCGTAGCGGCGACACGAGGACGGGCCCCGCTCACCACCAGGGTGAGCGGGGCCCGTCGTCGTGTTCCGCGTCGCGGGGGCGGCCGAGTGGTTACTCGGCGGCGAGCACCGCCTCGGCGTCCAGCGTCGCACCGACGGCCTGGACGACGGCGGCGATCTTGAACGCCTCCTGGATCGTCTCGCGGTCCATACCGGCCTTGCGGAGCACCTGCTCGTGCGAGTCCAGGCACATGCCGCAGCCGTTGATGGCGGACACCGCGAAGGACCACAGCTCGAAGTCGACCTTGTCGACGCCCGGGTTGCCGATGACGTTCATCCGCAGGCCGGCGCGCAGGGTGCCGTACTCGTGGTCCGACAGCAGGTGCCGGGTGCGGTAGAACACGTTGTTCATC
Organism: Streptomyces sp. AC627_RSS907; assembly: GCF_019049165.1. Lineage (NCBI taxonomy): Bacteria > Bacillati > Actinomycetota > Actinomycetes > Kitasatosporales > Streptomycetaceae > Streptomyces > Streptomyces sp. AC627_RSS907. The sequence continues at coordinate 128,246 of NZ_JAGMUE010000030.1, read as the reverse complement.
GCCATGATCGCGGCGGCCGACTTGGCGGCCGAGTACGCCTCGGGCGTGAGGTTCGCCTTCGCCTCCGGCTCCAGCTCGCGCAGCACGATGGGGGAGCGCGAGGCGATGGCGGTCGCCAGCACGGTGCCCCACAGCTGCTGCGCCGGGAGGTCGGAGTTGCCGATGACCGAGCCCAGGTTGAGCTTCAGGTCCTTGGCGTAGTCCGGTACGGCGGCCTTCAGGGAGTCGAGGGACATGTCAGGTCACTCCCCGGCCAGCAGCGCGACCGGGTCGAGGGTCTCGTCGCCCTTGCTCCAGTTGCACGGGCAGAGCTCGTCGGTCTGCAGCGCGTCGAGGACCCGCAGGACCTCCTTGGGGTTACGGCCGACCGAGCCGGCGGTCACCATGGTGAACTGGATCTCGTTGTTCTGGTCCACGATGAACACGGCGCGCTTGGCGAAGCCGTCCTCGCCCTCGATGCCGAGGTCGCGCATCAGCTGGTGCTTGGAGTCCGCCATCATGGGGAACGGCAGGTCCGTCAGGTCCGGGTGGTCCTTGCGCCAGGCGTGGTGGACGAACTCGGAGTCGCCGGAGAAGCCGAGGACCTGGGCGTCACGGTCGGCGAACTCGTCGTTCAGCTTGCCGAAGGCGGCGATCTCGGTCGGGCACACGAAGGTGAAGTCCTTGGGCCAGGCGAAGATGACCTTCCACTTGCCCTCGTAGGTCTTGTGGTTGATCGTCTCGAACTCCTTGCCCTTCTCCAGCGAGACGCAGGCGGTCAGTTCGAACTCGGGGAACTTGTCACCGACAGTGAGCACGCGCTCTCCTTGCAGCGAAGAAACACCCGCTTTGCGAGTGTTTCCCATGGGTTGGACTTGATCGATGTTGGCACAGAGTGCATTGATTACGGAAATAGCTACACTCGGTCGAGTTGATCGGAGGTGGTTATCAGTGACGGGCAAGAAGAGGCAGCCCAGCCTCGCCCAGCTGCGGGCTTTCGCCGCGGTCGCCGAGCATCTGCACTTCCGCGACGCGGCCGCCGCGATCGGCATGAGCCAGCCCGCGCTCTCGGGCGCCGTTTCCGCCCTGGAGGAGACACTCGGTGTCACCCTGCTCGAGCGTACGACGCGCAAGGTGCTGCTCTCGCCCGCCGGCGAACGACTCGCGGTGCGGACCAAGGCGGTACTGGCCGAGGTCGGCGCGCTGCTGGAGGAGGCGGAGGCGGTACGGGCACCGTTCACCGGGGTGCTGCGGCTCGGTGTCATCCCGACGGTGGCGCCGTACCTGCTGCCCGCCGTGCTGCGACTGGTGCACGACCGGTACCCGGACCTCGACCTCCAGGTCCACGAGGAGCAGACCGCGAGCCTGCTGGACGGCCTCACGACCGGCCGCCTCGACCTGCTGCTGCTCGCGGTCCCGCTCGGCGTCCCGGGGGTCACCGAGCTTCCCCTCTTCGACGAGGACTTCGTGCTCGTCACCCCGCTCGACCACCGGCTCGGCGGCCGGGAGGGCATTCCGCGCACGGTACTGCGCGAGCTGAGGCTGCTGCTGCTCGACGAGGGGCACTGCCTGCGCGACCAGGCCCTCGACATCTGCCGTGAGGCGGGCCGCGCCGACGTGCCGGCCACCACCACGGCGGCGGGCCTGTCGACGCTGGTGCAGCTGGTCGCGGGCGGCCTCGGGGTGACGCTGCTGCCGCGTACGGCGGTCCGCGTGGAGACGTCCCGCTCCAGCCAGCTCCTTACCGGCTCCTTCGCCGACCCCGCGCCCACCCGCCGCGTCGCCCTCGCCATGCGCACGGGCGCGGCGCGCTCCGCGGAGTACGAGGAGCTGGCATCGGCCCTGCGCGAGGCGATGCGGGACCTGCCGGTACGGATGGTCGACGCCTGAGAATCCGGGGGGCGGGGCCCTCGCGCCTCACCCCGCCCGGGTCACAGGGTCCCCCGCCACCGCGTCCCGCCCGTCGGCGCCGCGTCCCGGCCCCCACGCCCGGGCGCTTCGCGTTGGCTGCTGGGCCCCGTCCCGCCATACCCGGCCGCCGTGCTCCGGCCGCTCCGCCTGGTCCGCCGGGCCCCGCTGCCCCGTTCCGGCCGCCGTCAGGCCCCGGCCGTCGCGCCTTGGCTGCTCGTTTCGGCCGCCGATCCCCCGCCGGGCCGACTTGGCCGGGGCCGCCGTGTTCCGCTGGGGTTCGCCATTGCGCTGCCGGGCGGATCGGCGGACCCGCTGCCCCGTTCCGGCCGCCCACGCCGGGCACGGGCCGTCGCGCTTCGACGCCGGCCCGCGCCGGCCCTGCCGGGTCGACCGGCCCGGGCCGCCGTGTTCCGGCCGGTCCGCTTGGGCCGCTGGGGCCCGCCGTGCCGCTGCCGGGCGGTTCGCCGCGTTCCGGCTGCTGACCCCGAGCCGCTGAGTCCCCGTCGGTCCGGGCGGGCCAGGCCGCCGCGCTTCGGCTGCCACGGCTGGGGCGCCGGGCGGGCCGACATCGCTTCGGCCGTTCCGGCCGCCCGTGGAGCCCCGCCGGCCGGGCAGCAGCCCTGCCCCGCCCGCCGCCCCGCCCCGCCTCGGCGGGGCGGGGCCACGTCGGGGTCACTCCGTGCGCAGTCCCTCCGGTCGCATCAGCCGGAGCAGTGGCGGAAGGCTGCAGAGGGTCACCGTCAGGACGACCGCGGCGCCGATGCCGGTCATGGTGAGGACGCCGGTCCAGTCGACGTGCACCGGGGTGCCCGTCATCTTCAGCAGGACCGCGCCCAGCGTCAGGCCCACCACCGAGGCCAGCAGCAGGCCCAGCGTGATCGGGATCGCGGTCTGCCACAGCACCGACAGGCTGAGCGTGCGGCGCCGGGTGCCGAAGGCGACCAGGGCCGACAGCAGCTTCTTCCGCTCGCGCAACTGCTCCAGCTGCGAGACCAGCAGACTGGCGCCGATGAGCGCCAGCACGCACGCCGCCCCGACGAGCAGACCCGTGCGGATGGCGTCGAACCGGTCGGTGCGCTCCGTCCTCGACCACGTCATGGTGTCCGCCAGCGGATCGACGGCCGCCGCGGTGTTCCGTACCCGCTCCCGCACGTCCGCCACCGACTCGTCCAGCCTGAGGTAGGCGTGCCCGGTCAGGGCAGGCGCCAGCGTGTCCGGCATCGCCTTCGGCGTGAACAGGAAACCACCCCGGTCGATCCCGGCCAGCAGACCCTTGCGCGGCTTCGCCGCCTTCACGCCCTGCGGCACCGTCCAGGGGATCTCCCGCCCCTTCGACCCGCCCTCGTACGACGGGTCCACGTACAGCTTCCGACCCGGCTCGGCCAGCTTCGCCACGTCGACCCCGGTGTCCCACTCGGCGCCGTGGACGGCGAACACGTCCCCGTCCTCGCACGAGGGCAGGTTGGCGATCTCACGCAGTGAGGCGCAGTCGCCCACCGTCACCGACGTGCCGTTCTCCGGCTCCAGGACGCGGTCGCCGAGGAACCCCTCGGAGTAGGCGTAGACCGCCTTCACCCCCTCGGTGTTCCGGAACTTGTCGGCCGCCGGGTCCAGCAGGACCTGGCTCGGCAGGGTCGCCTCCATCTGCGCCCACGACACGTCCTTCCCGGTGGCCTTGGTGTAGTCACCCTCCACGCCGACGAACAGCATCTGCAGCGCGATCGCCCCGGCGACGGCCACCGCGATGCCGTTGACCATGCGCGCCGCCGTGCCGCTGCTCATCTGCAGCCTGCGCACGGCCAGTTGCCAGGCCACGCCCCTGCCACCGAGCCGGGCGACGACCGTCTCCACGATCCACGGCAGCAGCGCCGTCACGCCGACCAGGAGCAGCACGACACCGCCGGTCACCAGGTACTGGTTGAAGTCGCCGTTCTCGCGCCCGTTGCCGATCATCGGGTAGAGCATGGCCAGTCCGGCCACGGGCAGCAGCAGCCGCCACCACAGCCGCCGCCGCTGCGGGCGGCTCGCGCGCACCACGCCGAGCGGTTCGATGACCACCCCGCGCAGCGCGAACAGCGTCACCAGCACCGCCGCCGCCGGCACCGCGAGCCCCACCAGCAGGGCCAGCAGGGGGGAGGGGTTCAGGTAACTCGGGAAGACACTGATGTCGTACACCTCGGCCCGGCCCGCCAGCTGACGCCCGACCATGAAGAACCCGGCCCCGAAGACCAGCCCCAGCACCGCGCCCGCCAGCGCCTCGCCCGCGGCGACCCGCCGGGTCATACGGCTGTCGGAGCCCACCAGCCTCAGCGCCGCGAGCCGCCGGTCCCGGCGCTCACCGCCGAACCGCACGGCTGCCGCGATGAAGACCGCGACCGGCATCAGCAGCACCACGAAGACGACGAGGACCAGCAGGAGCAGCACCGGGTCGGACCGCTCGGTCACCGGCGCGGGGTCCCCGAACCGGTCGATACGGGCGACCCGGCCGCCGTCGATGTGCGGTGCGAGCCCCTCGGCGCCCCGGTAGTAGGCGAGTTCGGCCGAGCCGATCAGCCCGCTCTCCCCGATCGTGCCCACGATCCGGTCCGGCAGCCGCTCGCGCAGCAGTGCGCCGGAGTCCGACTCCAGCAGTTCCTTCAGCGCGGGGGAGACCACCATCTCGCCCACCGCCGGGAACTTCTCCACCCCCGGCGGCAGCGGGGCGCGCGGGCCCTCGGGCTCCAGGGCGCGACCGCGGACGGACGTGTCGCGGAAGTCCTCACCGAACCGGGCGACCACGAGGGTGTCGTCCGCCTTCGGTATCTCCTTGGTGACGAAGGTGATGTCGGTGCGCGCGGCCTCCCTCTCGTGCCGGACGGCGAGCGCGTTCGGGATCGCCGTCGTCAGCAGGAGCAGCGCCACGCCGAGCCCGACACCGACCGCCGTCAGCACGGCCCGGGTCCACCCCTCGCGCCCGCCGGTGAAGGCGAACCGGACGCCCAGCATCAGGTCCGCTGCCCACCTGCGCAGGTTCATACGACTCGCTCCATGTCCCGGGACCGGCCGTCGCGTACGACGATCTCGCGGTCGGAGTAGGCGGCCACCCGTGCCTCGTGCGTGACCAGGACGACGGCGGCGTTGGTGGAGCGGGCGGCGTCGGTGAAGAGCTCCATCACGCGCTCGCCGTTGAGGGAGTCCAGTGCGCCGGTCGGTTCGTCGGCGAAGAGCACGCGGGGGTTCGTGACCAGTGACCGGGCCACCGCGACGCGCTGTCCCTGGCCGCCGGAGACCTCGCCGGGCCGCTTCTTCCTCAGGTCGTCGACCTCCAGCTTCTCCATCCAGGTGAGCGCGGCCCGCTCGGCCTCCTTGCGGGAGGTGCCGTTCAGGCGCAGCGGGAGGGCGACGTTCTCGACGCAGGTCAGTTCCGGCACAAGCTGCCCGAACTGGAAGACGAAGCCGAACTCCGAACGGCGCAGCGCGCTGCGCTGGGAGTCGTTCATGGCGGACAGTTCACGCCCGTTGTAGGTGATCGTCCCGGAGTCGGGCGGCACGATGCCGGCGAGGCAGTGCAGCAGCGTCGACTTGCCGGACCCGGAGGGGCCCATCACGGCGACGATCTCTCCGGGGTGGATGGAGAACTCGGCCCCGTCGAGGGCGAGGGTCGGGCCGTAGGCCTTGGTCAGCTTCTCGGCCGAGAGCAGGGAACCTGCGGGGGGATTCATCGGGCCACCGCCTCACGGAGCTTGTCGAGGCGCGCGGCGGTGAGCTCCAGCCAGCGCAGGTCGGCCTCGAGGTGGAACAGGGCGTGGTCGCAGATGAGCTGGTCGGCGAGGTCGCCCTTGCGCTTGCGGTCGGTGAGGATGCGCATGCTGCGCAGGTGCTCCGAACGCTGGGTGTCGAGGAGGTCGGCCGCGTCGCGGTGGGTGAGCAGCGCGAGGACGACCTTGGTGTAGAGCGTCGACTGGAGGTACGGCTCGGGCTTCTCCGGCGTGGCGAGCCACTGCTGTACGTCGGTGATCCCCGCGTCGGTGATCGCGTACCGCTTCCGCTCCGGGCCACCGCCCGCCTCGATGCCGTCGACCACGACGAGGCCGTTCTTCAGCAGGCGGGACATCGTCGAGTAGACCTGGCCGTAGTGCAGCGGCCGGTCGTGACCGAACTTCTCGTCGAAGGCGCGCTTCAGGTCGTAACCGTGGCGCGGCCCGGACTCCAGGAGACCCAGGAGGGTGTGACCGATGGACATGCGGAGCACTCTACACACGGTGTATACGCACCATGTATACGCGGGGTGCAGAGCTGCTGGCGGGGCGTACGGGTCCGCAGGTCGGAGCCGTTTGTCACGGT